>CAZDYZ010000335.1:0-6146 GCA_964509525.1 uncultured Acidobacteriaceae bacterium | reverse complement strand
AGGACCACGCCGAAGCCTATCCCGTTCAAGGGGACTACCGCATTGACGCCAAACTCTTCCGCGACCAGATCACCTCTGGCGCTCGCACTGTTCTTCTCGTTCTTCTCGCCGCCTCCGCGCTCGTGTTCATCATAGCGTGCTCCAATGTCGCCAACCTGATTCTCGCTCGGACGGTTAGACGCGAAGGTGAGCTGGCGGTCCGTGCTGCGCTCGGCGCCAGCACAGGCGCTCTGCGCCGCATGCTTTTGGCCGAAAGCCTGCTTCTCTGCAGCGCTGGCGCCGCGCTCGGCGTAGTGAGCGCGCAGCCACTGGCGGCCGTTTTGGCTCGCTACGCCTCGCGCTTTTCTGTTCGTGCGTTCGACTTCAAGGTCGATTCCAGCTTGCTATGGGTAGGAGGTGCGCTGGCCATCGTCGCCGCAGTGGTTTTGGCGTTTGTCCCGCGCTTGCCGTCGACGAACACCTCCAGCGGACTGACACTATCGAGCGGTAGCGTTCGGATAACCAACAGCACGAGCCGCCGCCAGCGGGTCTTGGTGGTGACGCAAATTGCTGCGTCCTTCGTGTTGTTGGTCGGGGCAAGTATGTTGATCACGACACTGATCGCGTTACAAAGGACGCAGACCGGTCTAGACACGAGCCACGTCCTTGCCATCAACGTTCCTGCGGTGGGGTACGGTGAAACACGTCAGCAAGTCGCCGACTTCTATAAGGAATCGATACGCCGAATTGATGCGCTACCAGGCGTGAACCGGACTGCGTTTGGGCTTGTCGTTCCCTGGCGCGACGCTCCTTCTGGTGTCGGTATGCAGTTTTCCGCAGATGGTCATGTTCATGCTCCCGGCGAAGATCCTCGCGCACATTCGCGCGTAATCTCTCCCGGATTTTTTGCCGCGCTCGGTGTTCCCATCATCGCCGGGCGTGACTTCAACGATCTCGACGGACAAGCGAATGACCCGGTTGTTATCGTCAGTGAAACTCTCGCACAGCGCATGTTCCCCAATCAGGATGCCATCAATCGGCATGTTTATTGGACGGACCCTGTGCTGAAATTCGCTCCCCCGGGGTTTTTTAGTACCGCACCGCATCGCATAATCGGCGTCACCGCCGATATCGATGACGAACACCTTGTTCCCGAACCCACTCTTACGATCTATAACCCCCTGAAGGAAGGTCCGATCTTTGGCGGTCGCCTTTTCATCCATACCAGTGCAAATCCTTATTCGCTCGTCGCGCCAGTCACGCGGATTATTCGCGAGATGTCCGCCGATCAGCCTATTGAGCACGCAGCCACTCTCGAAGACGTGCGCGCCGAAGTACTCACGCCTGAGCGCTTGAACTCGCTGGTGTTTGGCGTGTTTGCCATGGTGGCGTTGGCGATTGCGGTGGTGGGTGTCGCAGCTGTGCTGGCGTTTTCTGTCAGCGCGCGGACGCGGGAATTTGGCATCCGGCTGGCGCTTGGATCGCAGCCAAAGCGTCTCCTGCGAGGCGTGATCAAAGAGGGTGCCGTGATGGCCGCAGCAGGCATCTTCACAGGCGCGACAGGCGGGTTGGTGCTGACATACTTGGCGGGCAAATATTTCCTGCAGGTAAAGATGCCGGGCGCATTGCCTACTTCCGTCTCTGCGGTTGTGCTGATGACAGTCGCAATTGTCGCGTCGATGCTGCCAGCGGTACGCGCTGCGCGCGTCGATGTTATGCAAGCACTTCGCTGGGAATGACCGCCATCTTGTCTTCAGTATGCTGTCTGTAGCAGGTACGCGGCAGTTGATCTCCCTCAAGCTGGTTCCCGGGTTGCACTTGGAACACTCGGCAATGACGGGCCATTCGGAGTCTCGCGGCCACTTTTCATGCAGAGACAGAACATTCTGCGGCCGCGGTGGCGCCATTCGCAGCGTCCAGACGTGGATTGAATCCATGCAGTGCCCGCACGGTCCCCGACCTTTCGCGTGGCGACGTCAGAAGCAACGGCAACGATCTCGCCGACCGGCTCGTGACCAAGGATCCGGGGAAATTTTCCCGGAATGTGTCCAAGTCTTTGGTGCACGTGGTATACGAGATGCCGCTTCCGTGCATTCGCCAGCACTTGATTAGGCCCGGGTTGAGGCTGGGGAACATCCTGGATCTGCCACGAACTGTTCACCGCGGGTATGACAGCAGCTCTCACAGGTCTTCCTCCCAACGCGATTCGATGCAAGCGGCTCAGCGACCATCTTTCGGAGCAGCCGTCTAAGGTCTAGATCACCGAAAGGGGGCAACGTGCGTCCAATACTCGCATTGGTGGTAGGGCTTTGGATGTGGTCCACAGTGCTCGCTCAAAATGCGGACTCTGTAAACGGTGAATGGCTCGTTACCCGCGATGCGTACGGTAACCCGCTTTACCACAAGATGACGTTGCATCTGGAGAACGGAAAGCTCACCGGTACATTCTGGGGCGACAAGCTGGAAGGCACACTGAACGGGAATACGATTCATTTCATTGCACGCGACGAACAAAACGACACGGCAGAGTTCATAGGAACCGTCAATGGCACGACGATCACAGGGAAGGTAGTGGAAACCGACGCGGGGAATCCAGCCGATAAGGCGAAAATACAATGACCGCCACTCGCCCTCCGCAGCCCAGGAAAGGTCCGCCACAGCGACATGAATTCACGCCTACGGTTTTCTATCGGCAATTCTCGGCATCGAACAAGCCAGTCTTGCAAATTGCGCCGGGAGATACAGTCCACACCACCACAGTGGATGCGGGAGGTACGGACGAGCACGGCGTCAAGCGTGTGCTGGGCGGGAACCCGCAAACTGGGCCATTTTTCGTCGAGACGGCTTGGCCCGGAGACACCCTGACTGTGCATTTCACGCGTATCCGTCTGAATCGCGATTACGCCATGAGTGACGACGGCATCGATGGCCGCGCTCTGGATGGCGAGATGTCCATCAAAATGAAAGACGGCGGAAAGTCCGTGCTCTGGCGTCTTGACCGAAACCGTATGGTCGCGACCAGCGGAAGTCCGGATGATCACCTGAAGCAATTCGAAGTGCCGCTTCGTCCCATGCTGGGATGTGTTGCGACTGCACCGGGCTTCGGCTCTGCACCGCCACCGACTGGAGATTCGGGTCGTTGGGGCGGCAACATGGACTTCAACCAAATCGTCGAAGGTGTGACTGTCTATTTGCCGGTGAACCAGCCGGGAGCCCTGCTCTATGTTGGAGACGGTCACGCCGCCCAGGGCGATGGAGAGCTGAACGGTAATGCGCTGGAAACATCTATGGAGGTGGAGTTCACCGTGGACGTGCTTCACGACAAGAGCATTCGGACACCGCGCGTGGAGTCCGATTCCGACATCATGACAGTAGGCCTTAGCGGCTCGCTGGAAGATGCGATGCGTGCTGCAACCAGCGGCATGTCCCAATGGTTGGAGCAGGACTACGGACTGACCTCATCAGAAATTGCCCAAGTGCTGGGGACAAGCGTTCAATTCAACATAATTGAGGTAGCAGACCGCAATACCGGAGTGGCAGCGAAGATCAGCAAGGAACGGCTACGATCACTCCTGAAAAAGCAATGAGTCGAGTTCTTCGTAGTCGAGCTTCGGCTAACGCAGGTGTTTAAGCGACCCATTTCAAAAGACAGAACGAGCCGGGGACGATCCTAGTGATACAGTAGCAACTCGCTCCGCTCACATGGGTATAGAACCCTGCTTGTGCAGTCAGCTCTCAACCGTCATCCGCATTTCTGCGAGATAGCCTTCGAAGAAGTGCTCACCAGAGACGATGGTGAAGCGTCCGTCATCCTAGCGTGTAATAGCAATCAGAGTGGAGTCTCCCGCGTGTCACCCCGGGAACGATGCGGCGGGTTGGTGTCGTGTTAAAGCTCTTTTTTTGTACGCCTAGCTATAGCGATACAGATAGTCCGCATGTTCTTTGGTTAACGTTACCGTCCGGCCGAGGCCGTTAAGGTGCGTTTATCCGTCTTGCCCGTGATCGTGCGCGGGAGGCTGTCCACAAAGGTGAACGACCGAGGAACCTTGTGGGGCTCCAGCAACTCACGGCAGGCCGCCCGGAGCCTGCTCTCGTCCAACGTGGCACCTTGCTTCTTCTGCAAGAACGCATGAAGCCGGGCACCGTGCTTCTGGTCCGACAAGGCGATCACGGCTGCCTCTTCCACCCCCTCGATCTTCTCCAGTGCGTTCTCGACTTCGAGTGGATAGACCTTTTCGCCCGCCACCTTGACCATTTCGTCGGCGCGGCCAGCGAGATAAATATAGCCGTCTGCATCGGTAAAGCCCTTGTCTCCGGAATGAAAGATGCCGTTGCGAATCTTGCGTGCTGTCGCTTCCGAGTCGTTCAGATAGCCAAGCATTACGTTTGGGCCTTCTACGCAGACTTCGCCAATCTCGCCCACAGGGCACAAAGAGTCATCCTCGCTGCGAATAGTCACCTTCAAATTCGGGAGTGGCCGTCCCACGCTGGCCGGCCGGTTCGTCTCCGGGATATTCAGTGACACGACCGGAGCCAGTTCAGTCGCGCCATACCCAGGCAGGATGGCCCGGCTAAAGCGTTCTGTAAATTCCCGCTCTGTCGTTTCGGGCAGACGCTCGGCCCCCGCGATACACAGCCACAGCGAGTTTGCGTCGCACGATGTCGGATCCAGCGCAAGCAGACGATATTGACTGGGAACCGCAACCAGCGTGGTCACGCGATGCCGTTCAATGGTATTCAAGACGGTACGCGGCACGAAGCGCTCTAGCACGACAACGGTCGAGCCACTCATCAGCGGCAGAAGATTGGTGACCGTCAGCCCGTAAGCGTGGAAAAAAGGCAAAATTGCAAGCATCACCTGCCGGTCATCGAAACCCGTGGCCGCCCTACAGCCCTCGGCGTTGGAAATGATGTTCTGTTCGCTTAGCGCAACTGCTTTAGGACGTCCTGTAGTTCCCGAGGTATAGAGCAACAAAGCCCCTTCGTGCGACCGCGTTCGCAGCGCAAACTCCTTCGCCGTCGGATAGGTAGGATCGATGAGAACATGCGGCACCCCTGCTTCCGCAAGTCGCGGCGCGAGCTCGGCGGAGGTGAACACGGTTGTCAGTTTCGCCTCAGCGAACATCAGCTTCAACAGCGGAGCCGGGGCTAGTGTTGGCAGCACGGCAATGGTCTTGCCAGCCCATAGCGCCCCTAGAATCTGAGGAGGAAAATGAATGGAGTTGGGGAGAAAAACCCCGATACTCTCCCCGGTAGCGAGTTTTCCTGTGTGAGCCGCTGCGGCTTGTGAACGCCGGACAAGTTCGGAATAGGTAATTTTGTCTTCACCGCTGATCAATGCGGTGCGGTTGGCATAGCGCTCCGCCGACTTGAGAACCGCCGCAACAATCGCGCTTGTGCTCATGTTTCACCCGGGAACGTGCCACAGTTATTACGGGGCGAGTTTACACGACACAACTTAAGCCGCCCTCCCACGCAAGTCCTTCCAGCACGGCTTCCGGTGCAGGGCTCGCCGGTGGTGGATGCCACTGCTCCCACCGCCCGCGTCGGTTTCCGGGGCGGAAGGATACCAACCACGATCGCGCCGTTGCGCACGCCTCTTCCTGGCGTCACTGCTTCCGCGTGCCAGCCGAGCGTGATCCGGGGATCAGCATGGCGCATCAAGGGTTGAACTGTCTTCACGTCCCGATCGTTGCCGATCAGTCGTAGGCCGTTTGCGCGGAAGCGGAATAGGCTTCCGTCATTCTAAAAGCGTGTGAGTTGTTTTGTCAGTTCTTGCCTTCGGCAACCTGCAAGTCAAGCGCGGCACGTTCGCCATTGATAAGGATGGTCCCCGAGTCGAGCAGTTGTTGTCCGGTGCAGTCGTAGTTAGCAAAGCAGCGCATCATGCGGAAGGGCAGGAAGAACTCCACGGCTGCCGGGCTCGAGCCGTCCGCAACATGAACCATAGTGCTGAAGCTGATCCCATCGAAGTCCGGGTCGGGCGGAAAGTAATTCAGCACCGGGCGCACCAGCCGGGCCACGTGCTCGTCAAAGGCGAGCGCCGCCAGTTTGTAGCGCGAACTTCCCGCCGGCACGCTGAGCTGCGTTGTCACCGAGAGCTGCAGGTATGCGGCCTGGCGGAAGCCGATGAACACCGGCGCTGCATAAGCCAGGAAATGCGCCTC
>CAZDYZ010000334.1:0-3493 GCA_964509525.1 uncultured Acidobacteriaceae bacterium | reverse complement strand
TCGACGGCGGGATCTGAGCAGAAATAGCTACAGCCATGAAGAGGATGCCAGCGCTTCGGAGAAACCTCATCGGCTAATTGTATCGACCGATGACCGCTCAATAAACGAGAAATTGAGCTCCGGCAATCGCCTCTTCTGGGTCGCCCTCTCCCGCCTCTGGCGCGATTGGCCCTCCACGTTAGTCATGGTGAAACCGGAAACGGTCGTGGCCTGGCGTCGCAAGGGCTTCCGGCTATTCTGGACTTGGAAGGTTCGACGCGGCAGCCCGCTCGACCCGGCATTCCCCGCGAGATCCGAAACCTGATCCACAGGATGTGCCAAGAGAATCCCAGCTGGGGTGCACCGCGCATTCACGGCGAGCTACTCAAGCTGGGCATCGATATCGGCGAGACCGGCGTGAACAAATACATGGTGAGCGGCAGCAAGCCGCCTTCTCAGACCTGGCTGTGGTTCGTCAAAATTAAACTCCGTGTGGTTTGCCAGACACTAGGCGTTCTTCAAACGCTCGAATTGCAGAGGCCGTCAAAAGAGTGGGTCTGTGAGCAAGCGTGCGTCGCCGAAATGCGCTCAGAATCCTGCGTGTTCAGAGCCGAAGGGTGGAGCGACGGACTGTAGGTAAGAGCAAATCTGCCGCACTGCAAGATAGTTTAGGCCGGCGACCGCGTAGCGGTGATGCAAGCCGCCTATCCGCGGCATGGAGATCACCTTGCGCCCCTTCCCAGGTGTCGGCGTTGAAATTCTGCCTGTCGGCGTGTCCTTGGCCAGTCCAAGATGCGCCCTATCTTGGTGGTACAAGTCGACAATCTAATACCCATAGCACTGAACTACGGGAGGTCCGCTATCCGTGGCATCCGTGGTATGGGCGTCCTGTCTGGATTCATGGAGCATTTGTAAAGAGTGGGTGGGCTCTGTATCGCTGCAGCCTGGAACAGAACCATGAAGCTCGGCTCTTCGAGATACCACAGTCGATGTTCGATTCAGGCGTCTGTTCGGACCGCCTGGATGCCGGCACGAGATTCCAGAGCACCAGGGTAATGGCACGCTTTAAAAAAACACGCTTCAAAGGTATAGCTACCGCCAAGGGCAACTCTTTCCGAGCATCACGCAAACATTGGAGGAAAATTTCATGAGTACTGCAGCCGTCGGGGCAAACGACCAGCCCACCCTGAGAGCCTGTTAAAGGCATACGCGGAAATCTGTAACAGATTAGTGGTCCTTTCAGGTCTGCTCGTTTTACCTTTAGAGGTTTTGGTGGGATCTGCTAGTTCGCTTGTGTTTTGCGCGGATTAATCTCTCTCGAGAGGAAGGCCCGTTTTCGCTTTGTAACGCAACATCTGTCAGACAAAATGCCTAACTCTTCCCGGGGAGAGCAGTATGAGCATTTCTGTGCAGGGAGGTCCTCGATATTTCCAGACCAACACATTGACTTGCCATCTTTCCTCCTTCGAACAGAGCAACTGCTCGTTGATGAGACCGGTAGCGATCATGCTTTTGTAGTTCGCGGGCCACCTGCTTCTGCTCCAAGTCTCGTTGACAGAGCTTCAGACTCTCGGTGCGTGATACTCAACAGACTTTTGTGACAGTCCTCTGTTAACCTGATGGTGTATGGCAACGTCTGCTAGCGCCGCCCGGTTCAACCTTTTCCGAGAGCCAGATGGCACTGTAGCTTTCATCTGCATGCGGTGCTTGCTCACTGCCACTATGGGCGCCGCTCACGCAGCTGACCTACAGAAGGCGGGTGCTGAACACGTTTGTCGGCAGGATGTACCTCTGCCAAGCGGCACACTTCATGCCCGGAGTGGGAGCCTACATCACGAGCAACCCGGGTAGGTTGATCGACACTTCTCCGCGGACATCCCTGGGCCCTTGGCTACGACTCATATACTGCCATCCAGTATATCGCACATGGCACATTGCAGCAGCTCGGGTCCTTTTGTCCAGCAGCTTCCGAAGGCCTTAATCGTAGCGGAAGGGATGACTATTGGATATTTCCTGTTCGCTTGTCGCTCATCGAGAGCGTCGGATTACCACTCCAGGTTGGTCGATAAACACTGGTTGACAACGCAGGAGCTATCTCCCCGAAGCCAGACTGAACTTAACTCCGGCGTAAAATCGCCAAATGGGTAAGGCGGCTACAAGCACAGCAATCATGCCGATGGCTGTCGTAGCGGTCGAGCAATACTTTCCAAATACGCAGCGCGTGATCGATGATGCCTTGGCCCCTCGGATATTGCCGTTGCGAGCAATGATGTTCGCCCGGGTGCTGCGGCCCCGGTGGGTTAGGGATTGGATCATCGGTTTAAGCGAAAAGAGCAATCCTGGTATCTGGGGTGGCCTATTATGCAGGAAACGGTACATCGACGAGAAGGCTGTCACGGATCGGAACGAAATTGAGGCAGTGGTGAATCTTGGAGCTGGATTTGATACTCGGCCATATCGCCTTCCAGCCCTGGCCAACTTACCTGTGTGGGAGGCCGATCAGCGCGAGAACATCGAGACGAAGAAAAAGCTGCTGCGAAAGGCGTTAGGGACAATTCCCGCCAACGTCAGGCTTGTCCCGGTGGATTTCGACAGTGACAATTTGGCTTCAACGCTGGTGGCCCGGGGCTACAGGGCCGATAAGCGCACGTTCTTCGTCTGGGAAGCGGTAATGCAATACCTCACCGAGGGGGGCGTTAAAGCGACTTTTGAGTGGCTGGCCAGCGCTACACCGAGCAGCCGCCTCGTCTTTACTTATGTTCGCAAAGACTTTTTGGAGGGGAGAGCTCTCTACGGTTGGGAGAGTGGCTATAAACGATTTGTCGCAACTAAGGTTTGGCTGTTTGGAATGCAGCCTGATAGTTGGCCGGTTTTCCTAAAGGAGTACGGTTGGCGCATCATCGAGGACGTCGGATATGACCAGCTAGCTGAGAGATACATCCGGCCGACCGGCCGAGAGCTGGCCTCTACTTCGGTCGAGCGAATAGTCTACGCAGAAAAAGTGTGATTTTCAGCTGAAAGGCAGCACGCGCCCTAAATTCTAGTTTTCGGCTTAACCGGAACTTATCAACGCAAGCGACTCGCCACCCAACTCATAAACATTCGGGAGCTGCATCCGACAATGGTCCCGATAGGCATGTGTTCAGTTTGCACTGCGCTCCAGGATGGTCGAGCCACCGGTCTCCTCGAAGCCCGTTTCGGGGCAGCGTTCCCTTTGCGACTCCAACGGGTAATCAACCCGGAGATAGCACAGGAACGTAAGCGCCAACGAAGGACAACTCTAGAAATCATAAGGAGCAATTGCACTCTTCGCACGACAAATGATCCCAGTTGGCCCTCAGTAGATCGGCAGGCTTATGCATGAACTCGCAGTGCGTCAGAGGGCCTTCCCCGTGACACGGTCGCATTCGGCTTCGGGATCAACGACAACGGCCAAGCCATCGGCTCGTCTGGCTTGTGTTCAAATACCGCCGCGCCGCCTTTTACCACGGGGCCACAGGCGCCTCACGCCGTG
>CAZDYZ010000333.1:0-4639 GCA_964509525.1 uncultured Acidobacteriaceae bacterium | reverse complement strand
TAGTCGCCCCTTTACGGATGGCCTGGATCTGACGCTGCTCACTCATGCCGCCGATGACCAGCGCGGCGGGAGCCGCTTTGCGTCCCCGCAGCTTTTCGTACTGCTCACGAACCTGCATCGCTAGCTCACGCGTGGGAACGAAGACGAGGGCGGATATCTGGCGAGGCGACGTTTGCACTGAAAGCTGTTCGATGACCGGGATCAGAAAAGCCAGCGTCTTGCCAGTACCGGTTTGCGCTGTGGCAAGTACGTCTCGACCTTCCAGCGCGGGAGGTATGGCGGACGCCTGAACCGGCGTCGGGGTGGTGAAATGGAGTTGTGCCAGCTTCTGCTGGAGTCCAGCAGACAGGGGCATGTCTTTGAATTGTGTCAAACGATTTTCTTTCTTGGAGAGCGTCTCGCGAGGAAGTCCGCCCCCGAGGTCCCGATGAATTCCGCTGTCGCATTCGTTGGGGTGATGGGTGGCTGACGAGTCGCGAAGTTACAACTGAAGCCGCTCTAGTTTTATTCGGCGCTGAAAATGAAACGGAAGCTGGAGAGGCGGGAACCAGATCAACTGCGGATCGGATGTCGCTTGCAAGCGGCCGTAGCCAATAGCGTCTACTTAGGACTGTATCACAGCGCGCTCGCGAATGTCGCAAGCACACCAACTGAGATATCGTGAGTTACCTTACGAAATCGTGGAAATCGAAACCTTGAGCCTGACCCTCTTCATCATGCGTAACCACCAGATTAGCAACTGCCTGAGTTTCCTTAGCGCCTCTCTCGGAGTCGCCAAGCTGTTTCCGTTCCGCTTTACGCTGCGCCTTCTCGGCCCGCTTCTCCTGCCGTGCCCGCTCTTTCTGTCGCTTGGTGAAGGTTGTACGAGAGCTTCCTGCCATATGGATTCTTGATCGCTATCTTAGTAGATGCCGTTTATATGGCTACGGATTCAGTCTTGCCGTCCCGGTGTCAACACCACACGGGCTGTGCGAACAGCGTCTGAGCAGTTGCTGCGCGGCCCAGCTCAGTTCGTTTAGTAAAAAGCCGGTGTTTTCTTTGGCTGTGGTAGTCAGCGCCAGGATCGCCCTCTGGTTGATCCGCTTTGATAGATCCGACGGGAGCCTCGCGCTGCTTGGCTCGTATAGGTCGCGAGGCATTCCTCATCATGCTTCCCTGGTGCGTGGTCTTGGCGAGATTGCACTGCGCGTCGACAATCTGGACAGCATGCAGCAGTTCTACGAGGAAGTCATCGGCTTGCCGCTGATGACCAGAGTTCCAAACTGCGCGTTCTTCAAGATTGCGGACGGCTATGGCGGTCACCCTCAAGTGCTCGCCTTGTTCGATCGCTCAGAGAGACCCAGTTATCGAGGGACGAATGCTGCAAAGTCCACCATTGACCACGTCGCGTTCGAGATAGCTTTTGCCGATTTCGAGGGCGAAAAGAAGAGACTGGAAGGGCAGGGGCTTCCAGTGGAAACCGCTGAACACGCATGGGTACATTGGAGCTCGCTTTATGTCAACGATCCCGAGGGCAATCGGGTTGAGCTTGTTTACTACGACGGGAGTGTGTAACAGTAAACGGGGGCAAAATCTAAAGCTGAACGAGGATCGCCGAAGGGCTGGAATGAAATCGCGAAGCCCTTGCGGCAGCCAATCTCGGCAAGGGTCTCTTATGCGCAATGTTGTTCTTTGGGAAAATGACCTGATTCGGCACGACGTCCAGTATCCGGAGGACCTGGAGGATTTGATCGCTACTATCAGCACGCGGGGCATTGACGTGCTTGAGGGGCCGCCCGCGCTACGTTCTTCGACCCTAGAAAAAAAGTTTGAGGTGGAAGTGGAGGCCGGCGAGCTAGACCCGACCCCAGACGCTCTTGAAAAGACCAACGATCCGGTGCGCATCTACCTGCGCGAGATGGGTATAGTGCCTCTGCTTACCCGCGATGAGGAAGTGGGCATTGCCAAGCGCATTGAGCGCGGAAAGCTGAGCGCGCTGAAGGCGCTTTCACGTTCGTCCCTTGTGATCCGACAAATCCTGGTCATGGGCGAAGATTTGAAGCGCGGGATACGCTCGATCAAGGAAATTGTCGTCTTCGATGAGGATGAAACCACCGAGGAGACCGTGCAAAACTGCTGCAACGACATCACGTATCGCATCGACGAGCTGCAGAAGCATTACAGAAGAGCCAACCAGTTGGCCGGACGGCTACCAATCAGTGTGACAAAACAGAAAGCACCAGAACACCGCCGCTGCCGATGCACCCTGGGCCGCGAGATGGTTCGCATTTCGCTTATGGTCCGTAACCTTGGTCTCAGCGACTGCGAGCGCCAACGCCTGATCGATCGGGTAAATAGAACCGTAGACATCATGCACGCGCTCGACCGCCAGGTCAGCAACCTGGAAAAGAAGATTGAGAGCACACGCGGTGAAGAGTTGAAGAAAGATTACCGCAAGACGCAGCGGCAGCATCGCGATGACCTGGAAAGGCTGGAACGAGATGCCGGCGTGAGCTTCCAGCAGTTGCAGCGCACGCAGCGCGAAATCATGCAAGGTGAGGTGGAGGCGGAACGGGCCAAACACGAGCTCACCGAAGCCAACTTGCGCCTCGTGGTTTCCATCGCCAAGAAGTATGTCAACCGCGGGCTACCGTTCCTCGACTTGATCCAGGAGGGCAACGTCGGCCTGATGAAGGCGGTGGATAAGTTTGAGTACCGCCGCGGCTACAAGTTTTCTACCTACGCGACGTGGTGGATTCGCCAGGGGATCAGCCGAAGCATTGCCGATCAAGGGCGCACCATTCGCCTGCCAGTGCACATGTTCGAGATCGTCAACAAGCTGTCTCGTGCTTCGCGGCAATTGGTCCAGGAACTGGGCCGCGAACCCAGGCCGGAAGAAATTGCCAAGCGCATGGACATTCCCGTGGCCAAGTTGCGCAAGCTGCTCAAGATCAGGCAGGTGCCAATTTCGCTGGAGACGCCAATCGGTGAAGAGGGGGCTTCCCGCCTGAGCGAAATCATCGAGGACCGTACCGTGCTCTCGCCCGCCGAGGCGCTCATCAACGTGAACCTGAAACAGCAGACCCAGAGCGTGCTGCGCACCCTGACCCTGCGTGAGGAGAAGATCATCAAGATGCGCTACGGTTTGGAAGACGGCACGGAGCACACGCTAGAGGAAGTGGGCCAGTGCTTCGCACTGACTCGCGAACGCATTCGCCAGATCGAAGCCAGGGCGCTGCGCAAGCTGCGCCACCCCTCGTGCTGCCGCCAGCTAAAGTCATTTCTAGAAGATAGACACGAACGATGCCGCAATAGCTTCGCTTAGCTTGACAGCACCGTGTGCGCTCGCAACCCTTCCGGTCAGCGGCGTAGGTATCGGCGAGAATCTCCTGCGCGGTGGCGGTCCGATCTCGAACCGCAAACTTACGGCTCTTTTCTTACCGAAGAGCAGCTTTCGCAGGCCTGCCGAGAGACCCCTCGCTACCTTTTCATCTCAAACAGAACCAACTCAAGGGAGCGCCGGTCAGATTCTCGGGTAGATGTATTTCGGCAGGGATGAACATGGTCTGACCTGCTTTCCAGTTGCGCTCCTCTGTCCTGCGGTCGGGGAAAGTGAATCTCGTACGGTTCTCTGTTAGAAAGACCGCCACACAATTAGGATGCCCGTGCATCACTGACTTCTCGCGAGCGCCATAATTGACGCGGAGGACGCGTACTGCGTCATTCTCGAACTCGACGGAATAGCGGCTCGAGGCAGGCACAGCCCACCCGCCAGCCTCGCCGGTCGCAATTGGTGCTGTCTGCGTTATGCTGGATGGCAGTATTAAACGTCTATGTAAATGAGCGTCGGCGTTTTAACGGACCATTGCATCTCACGACACAGGCGAATGCTTCAAAACACGCTAGCCTCGCGGACTCTGACCTTTGCCGGGAAAGGTGTTTGTGTAGAATCGCAAATCTGGTTGCCGGGGCGTCAAGCTCCGGCAACTTGCAAACGTCAGGTTACTCTCCGGAATCATGCATTATTCCCGGCGCGAGTCCTTCGCAAATGAACCTTCTTTTCGAATCTTTTTCCGCACGCGCTTCCGCGCCAAAGCCTGTTTTACTCGGCGCCTCTCGCCAGGCTTTAAGTAGTATGAGTGACGTTTCACTTCTTTGATGATGTCTTCCGCTTGAACCTTACGTTTGAATCGACGGAGCGCATTCTCTAAGGATTCGCCCTCGTGCAATCGAATTTCTGCCACACTCACCCTCCTACACTAGGTTACCGCGATGCACATCTCTTTATAGCCGACGTTTCGTACCGTCAATTTGGTTGCCAGGGCATTGGGCTCCGGCAGACTTGCAATCACGAGTTACTCGCCGATGCGGCTCCTCCGCAGATCCAGTTTCCTCCACACCAATATTGAATAGCGCCGCCTGTGCTGCAGCATGTTCGCGTAGTTCCGCCATCTCATCCACGCTGCCCTCCACAGGTTTCTCCTGCCTTCGTCGGTTCCTGCGCTCTGCCTTGTCCCTTTGTCTCTGTTGCCGCGCGTGTTCTTTTTTGTTGATCGGCCTCTTGGCATACGTACCCCCTGACATATCTTTGTTCATCGCCCACAGGCATGTGGCAGTGACCGGACGCACTTTGTGCATTCGAAAAAACTACCAGCGCGGT
>CAZDYZ010000332.1:0-2507 GCA_964509525.1 uncultured Acidobacteriaceae bacterium | reverse complement strand
CTTATACTTTGTAGATCAATAGAGATAGCTTCTCTTGGAACTGATTACGAGTGCTTGCAGCAGGTTCTCGCGACATCGTCATCAGAAGTTCGCGCCTGCCGCTGGTGCATTGTCAGTGACCGCTGACGCTTGGGCGAGTGGTAACGACAAACCTAGAAAAGGCCGACACCCAATCCAGGATGCCGGCCGCTGTGGAGCTGCGGAGTTTCAGTTACGGCGTGATCTCAAAGACCATGCCGCAGCCGCCGTTTCAACCCTGTCCTGTGCCGCCATTGTCTGTCGCGCCATAGAGGTTGCCGCTCGCGTCGAGGATCACGCCGCTTGGTCATTCCTCGTCGTTGCCGCCGGCAGGTATTTGGGGCTGCGCACGAAACGAATTGAGGTCGGCGGCTTAGAAACCTTCTCAGAGGACATCCGGGCAGGTGGTCGTGAAGCGACCCAATGAATCAAGATGATAGGCAACACCCGCGGAAGTGGCATGTGCGGGACCCGGGAAAAAGACACAGTCCCAATGGGTGAGCCCAGCCTCATCTGGGCCATCGCGCCAGACTGGTTTGTCATCGCACAATGTCATTCCTTTCCGGATATCCTCGTACACGCCTGATCGTACTCGTTAGACGCGGTACCGGGCGCCAACCGAAAGCACGGGGCAGGGCGCTTCGCAGGCGACCTTGTACGCCACACCCCTGCCCAGGTGTTTGGTCAAAGCCGCCGGTCGTCTTACGCCCAGCACGATCATGTCGACCGTCTGGGCGGCGATTCTCAGGATCGTTTCTGCCGGGGAACCAAATTGCACCTTGTACTCGGGCTCGTGCCAAAGCTGTGTTCCTTCGGGAATCAGGGTGCGGAGTTGATTCTCCGTGGAAGCTGCCACCTCGCTCGGGTCAACCAGGGGCATAGTTCCGGGTTCTGGCTCCGGCAGAGCGATACCAGATTCTGGCGCCACATGCAGGAGGGTCAGACGAGCCCGATTTTCCTCTGCCAAAGATATGGCGTAGGGCAGCCCGCGCAAGGACTCTGGCCCGAAGTCGGTGGCGAACAGAATGTGCTGTAGGTTGCCATCGATCTTCCAGCGGGTGGCGTGCGGCCCCATAGTGAGCACTGGGCATTCGGCATTGCGGAAGACCTCCTCCGCTACCGAGCCTAGTAGCAGCTTTCCTAGTCCCTTGCGGCCGCCGGTGCCGATTACGATGAGGTCAATGCCATGCTTCCGGACCAGTTTCGAGATTACTTCCGGAACTTCGCCTTGCTCAATCAGTTCTTTGTGTTCGACATCCTTCAACGACGCGGAGCGCATCAAGGCGGGCAGCTGTTGATTGGCTTGCAACGTGCTTTGCTCGGGATCTGGCTGTGCAGCTTCGACAAACGGCGTACGAGGCAGCACGTGGACGGTGTACAGCGCAGCACCGTAATGGCGAGCCAGGTCCAGGGCATGAGACAGAACTGCTTGCGCCGATGGCGAGAAGTCAGTGGCGAACAGAATGTTTTGCAGCTTAATGCGGGTTGGAGCAGTTACCGTGGGCATCACAAACCTCCTTCCGAAGCATGAGATGCGGGTGCTGGCGGGAATTTTTCCACATGGCGCGCCCGGTCCTCCAGCTTCGATATAGTCCATAGGCATCAGGAATGCGGCTCCGCACCTGCCTCGGATTGCAGGGGAACATCATGCACCTTGGCAAAGCCGCCCGGAGTTACTCTTCCAGTGCTTCCTCCAATTCCTTCGTGACGACGTGGCTGAATTCCCTCATCGGCGTGTGCTGCCGCATAGTCCGTTTGCATGCCGAACAAGTTACGCCCGTGTCGAAGATCTCCCAGGTTTGATTACCGCAGCTGCAGATGGGCTTCACCTCCTCTCCATGCAGTTCAAGAGGAAACAAACCAAAGGGAGGGCACTTGGATGCCGGGTAGAAGAAAGGGTCTTATTTCTCGCGCGGACTCAACAGGAGCGGGTGGGAAAAACGCCAGCAATCTTCTCCCGCCACACCCATCAATATCTCACGCTTGGGGCTACTGGTTTGTCAGTGACGTATGCCGCATCGGCGTGTGATAACGGCAGCCTGAGCTTATCGCTCGATGAGTTCCTCGCCCGCTTCCTGTTGCACCTGCTCCCTCAAGGGCTTCGTCCGCATCCGCAACTTCGGCTTCCTCGCCAACCGCCGGCGTGCCACTCTCCTGCCGCTTTGCTTTCAATTTTCCACACCGTGCCGCCACCCCAGATCGAACCACAAGGCTTCAAACAGCTATATCGGACGCGCCCCGCATCACCGAACCTACCTGCACACTTACCGTGGGGCGTATCCGATACAGCACTAACGTTTCTGGACAGTCAGACGAGTAGGTGTTTCGCTGATCATTTTGTCCGGGCCGGATCGGTTGTTGTTGGTCTGTTATCGGCAGCTATCCTACTTTGAACGGAAGTACCAGACCAATCTGATCCTCTGAACGTCTATCAAGAGCGAGGCACGGCGAACGGGCAGAAGAAAGCCGGAACCATTTCCCCGGCTCTG
>CAZDYZ010000331.1:0-5623 GCA_964509525.1 uncultured Acidobacteriaceae bacterium | reverse complement strand
CAAAGTTCCGGTTCCGGGCGATACGATTGACAATCGCCAGCTGGATGCCACGCACAACGTGCTGTTGGTTGCCAGCGACGGCTGGAAACTCGATGAGCAGCGGCAATTTTCGTTTTCCGGATTCTTTCGCAACTACGCACTCACTCTGCGGTCGAACTTCGGTGACGGCCTGATTCAGCAGAGCGAAGCTCGCAATGTTTTCGGCGGCGAGACAACTTATACACAAAGCTTACGCCCCTGGCTAGCGCTGCTGGCCGGCGTCGATCTTCGTCGTGACGCCCCACGCAATCTGGATCTCTACCACATTGACGACGAAAACCAGCGTCAGTTGACGACCAGTAACAATCTCACGCTGTCATTTGTTGAGCCGTTTGTCGCGATCGATGGCCCGATCCAGCGATTCTTTCACTACAACTTGGGATTTCGCCAGGAAGAGGTATGGATGGACAATCAAGACCTGCTCCACCCGCAGAACTCTTTCGACAAGCTCGCTACGCTGACCTTGCCCAAAGGTACATTTACCATACTTCCGCCTGACCGGTGGTACTTGCCGATCGTCGCCTTCAGTTATGGCATGAGCTTCCACACAGAGGATCCGCGGATCGGAAACGGCACCGGCTTTCCGACATTGCTTGCACCTTCGCGTGCCTATCAACTGGTGTTGAATAAGGTGTTGAAGCAGACACAGCTTTACCTTACACTGCGGCGGACTTCCAATGCGCAGGAGCTGGCGAAGATCGATCCTGATACGGGGTTGCAACAGGTCATAGGGCCTTCGGTGAACAAGGTGATCTCCGTTTCTGCACAGAGGAATTTCCCCTTCGGCACCATCTATCTTTCCTATGCACAGGCAGATGCGCGTGATGCAACCACGGGCCAGCCGATCCCTGAGGCCCCGCGTTTCATCTGGGACACAGTCGGCTCGATAACCAAACTGCCTTTGCGATTGCAGGTGCGCGGCGAATTCGAATACGTTCGGGCCAAGCCGCTGGGTGACGGTTTTATCGGTGTGCCCGTCACTGAGTTTCGTGGGGCAGTGCTACGGCCGTTTCTGGAGAACCGCATGTCGCTAGCAGCCAACTTCTTGATCGCCAGTGGATATACCGGTCAGACAACAGAAGTGCTTTCCTATCCCCCGAATTCACTTCCCACCGAGCAGCTGGTCGGCGTACCCCTGAAATCGTATGTGAGCGCGAGTTGGACATATTACTTCAGGAGGTGATCGCTTGGGTCGCAACAGTCTTGGCTTTTGGAAGATGGAGGTGCGTTGCTCCTTCACTCAGACTCATAGGGAAACAGAGTTCGGTCAAAGCCGTTTGCCCGAGCTCTAGCGGCGTCGCACTCAATCGATCGCGAACGCTCACCAACGACCAGCAAATTTATCGTTGCGTAGTTCAAGACAAGGCTCACCAAGTTCTATTTTAGTGAAACCGTTAAAGCCTAAATTGAGAGGAGGGTCGTCTCGGCTATCGACAAGGAGCATCCATGGTCTTGTCCCGTGTGCTGGTGTTAGGTCAGTTGATGTGACATGGAGACCATCCAGTCGAGCCTTGGAAAGAGAAACACGCTGAGCCACAACGGCACTCCTGCTATTGTTTGCGCGTATTCAATCACAGATAGGTCAGCCACCAATCGTGGCGTCGCTGCCTAATGCGTGCAAACCAGAGACACGCCGGATAGAGCAGCAGAAGTAGTGTGATCCAAACGGCATAAACCACCCAGAGCGGGAAGCCGTAATTGGAAGGGAAGAGGTCGCTCTTGCCTCCCATCGAGGGCGGCGGAATGAGGAGAAATGTTGTTCGGCCGTAGCGTACGAAGTTCATCGCAACAGCGATGAAGTGAGCGAGGAGGAGGTGCGCCCAGTAGTAGAAGAACGGGACACGCCCGAAGACGATAAGCGGGTTGGTGAAGGAGAATTTCGCGCGATCGAGCCAGGCGAGAGCGATGAGGGCGGGCCCCAGCGTCATGAGGAGGAAGTCGAGGGAAGGCGGGTACTTTGTCGTGTTGAGGAAAGAGAGCACGGTGAAGAGAGCGGAGGCTTGGTGGCTCCAGCGTAAAGGATCGCCGTAGATGTTGATTGTGCGCAGGACAAAGAATGCGAGGGTGAGCGAGACCCCCAGGCGCTGTACGAAGCACTGACGGCGCCCGGGATCCCAGAGCAAGACTGTGCCAAGGCAATAGCCGGCCGCCATGACTCCGATCCAGGGCAATACGGGATACCCGGTGAAAAAATTTATCCCCATAAAGGGGAAAAGGTTTTGCTGGTGGAGGATGTCCCAGAGCCACGCAGCACGTCCAAATCTCTCGGAGGGAACGGGGTCGAGCAGATTGTGGAGTGAGATGATAGCAATGCTCACGCCGGCGAGAATTGGCGTTGGGAGATAGATCAGGGCAGCAAGGGCGATCATGCAAAGCCCGAGAGCCCAGATGATAATCAGGATCACGAGATTTCCGCGGAAGCTAATCTGAAAAAACATAATCACTCGCAGGACAGTCAGCTCGAGAAAGATGAGCCAAATCCCGCGAGTGATCAGGAATCGTGAAAGATCACTTTTCGAGTGGTGGCCGCGCGCCATCCAAAGGAATGCGCCGATGCCGGCGGTTAACATGAATCCGGGCGCGCAGAAGTGAGTGATCCAGCGAGTCAAAAAAATGGCGGCAGTGGTGCGCGTCAGGTCAGTAGGCGAAAACCGCATGGCGCTGCGGGCTACGAAGTCGCGGATGTGATCAATGGCCATCAGCATCATGATGGCTCCACGGAGAGCATCCACGGACTGGATGCGCTGGGCAGCCGCGGAAGAGGCAGGGATTCCCGGGAGGTCCATTGCGGTGCGAACTATGTTCGCACAAAAATCTGCTGGAGGATTCAGACGGCTCGAACATGGCAGCAACTGCAACACTCGACTCTGACCGCGGCATGAGGCACCCAAACCAGGCGCATTAACTTGGGATCACCGCACACTGGATCGATAGCCTCGCGTTCTGTGCGCATCGGCCGCGTTTGACACCTTCATGCGGCGAACCTATACTCCGCTGCGAATCTCCTTTCGGAGGGTAGTACAGTGTGGAAAGGTGCACCAGCCGGTTTCCTCCTTGCCGTATTGGCTTTCGCGGCGCTCAGCGCCCCAGTCGCATCAACTCAGCAGCCAACTCTTATGCCCCAGACCAGCAACACTACCGCCGATCTGATCGCCGTCAGTCCGGTCGATGAAAACGTGGTTTGGGCTGCCGGAACGAACAGCACATTTGTCGTCACTACGGACGGTGGCAAAAGTTGGCGATCAGGCGTGATCCCCGAAGCTGAAGCTGAAGACATCCAGTTTCGCGATGTGCAAGGGGTCAGCTCCCAGGTGGCCTATCTGCTATCCATCGGGAACTTAACCGGCGACTTTCGCATCTACAAGACGACCGATGGTGGTGCTAGCTGGACATTGCAGTTCGAAAACCAGCTCGCTAACGCCTTCTACGATTGCTTTGCATTTTGGACTCCCACAAGCGGGATTGCGCATAGCGATTCGGTGAACGGCGTATTTCCCGACCTACGGACCACCGATGGGATGACTTGGCAAAGCATCGCCAACAACATGCCGCCAGCTTTGCCCGGAGAAGCCTCGTTCTCCTCGAGCGGAACCTGCGTGGCGACTCAGGGAACGGGTAATGCGTGGATTGCCACCGGTGTTTCAAGCATCGCCAGAATCCTGGCCACGACCGACGGCGGCAACACCTGGGCTGCGTATGACACTCCACTGCACAGCTCACCTACGGCCGGTGGGTTTAGCGTGGCTTTTCGAGACGCCTCCAACGGCATCTTGGGCGGCGGCGACCTGGCGCCCGTCGATGTCGACACAGTGGCCCAAACCGCAGTCTCACATGATGGTGGTCAGACTTGGCAGCTCACCAACCGGCCACCGCTGAACTATGCCATTTTCTGCTTGGCTTACCTGAGCAACACTACCGGTTTTGGTGGGCAGCGGCGCGACAGGCAGAACCAAGCGAAGCAGGGAGGAACGGATTATAGCCGAACGGTCGTAGCCACCGCCGACATCGGCGGCGCAGCTTGGACCCCCGATGAAGGGACGACATGGTACCCGCTAAAGGGAGTCACGGGATATTGGGGCGTGGCCTTCGCGAATCCGCAGAATGGATGGATGGTAGGAGTGAACGGAACCATTCTGAAAGTCAGCTTCCCCTAGAGGAATAACCATACCGGACGGAACACGGATCGCTGTAGCAATCTATTCCCGCGGTTCTTTGCCGGCTTCGTCGACCGCGCGAAGACCCGACATCGAATCAATGTGGATTCGGAAGAAGAGCGGATTGATCAGTTGGTCCCCCACTCTTAGCTGACGCTCCCCCAATGGGTTTTGCCACCACCGGTAACGCTTCCCCAGGAGTTTCTGCGCATGTTCCCGCTCGTCGGTATACTGGGGCTCGGATAATTCCTGGTAGGCGCCCCTGGCAATTACGCTCGTCCATTGAGACTGGTTTACGACTTCGTCAACTTGAACACACACTTGCGGATTTGCCCGCATCCATTCGATTTTTTGTCCCAGGGTCGAGAGTACGTAAAGATAACCAGGCTCGTATGTAAAGTATATTGGCACGACGTATGGTTGGTCATTTAGCGAGCAGCCGAGTCTTCCGAGCGAGGCAGTTGCCAGGAATGTGCCACACTCTTCCGCGGTCATTTCTTTAATCACCATGGGTTCGCCCCCTTATTTTATACACTGGTCTCACTGACCATACTCCCCATGGAGTAGAGAGCAGGGCGCGGCCATATACCTTTCGGCAAGTTAACCAATGGACCGGCATAAGGGCACAATCATGGGACGGTTTGGCCGAGCCACGTGAAGCCGAACAGATACAATCATGGTCCCGAGATTTGTTGTTTGCGAATGCGGAACATTATGGAACATAACTTGCAGCACACGGTATCACTTCTCACTCGCACCCCCGCTGTTCTCAATGCGTTTCTCCGTGATCTACCGGAAAAATGGACGTTTCGAAATGAAGGTGAAAACACTTGGAGCGCGTTCGATATCGTCGGCCACCTGATTCATGGCGAGCGCACTGACTGGATGCCACGGGTGAACATAATCATGCAATATGGCGAGGCTCAGAGTTTTGAGCCCTTCGATCGATGGGGACACATGCGAGAGAGTCAAGGTAAATCACTGGAGCAGTTATTGGATGAATTTGCTCACTTGCGGTCGAAAAATGTGACCGAACTATGTGGCCTGCATCTTGGCAAAGAGGACCTCGAGCTGCGTGGACGACATCCTGTCCTAGGTGTAGTTACCCTTTCCGAGCTGCTGGCCACCTGGGCAGCTCATGACCTAACTCATCTGCACCAAATCTCAAGGGTTATGGCCCACCAATACCGGGAGGCCGTCGGTCCGTGGAGCGCGTACCTTGGGGTGCTGCGATGCGCCGGTCACAGTTCCCCTTGAGTACGATGCGAATTCCTGCAGCCGGACAACGGCTACCGCATCGTAGCTACCGACTCTGGGTGCATCAACTCCGCCTGTCTTGACCGCGTTCGTCGAACAGGAGGCTTGCTCACAGCATTGGATTCTTCGGCGAAAAGCGGCAGCCTAACATGCGCACAGCTATCTAAATAGCA
>CAZDYZ010000330.1:0-1822 GCA_964509525.1 uncultured Acidobacteriaceae bacterium | reverse complement strand
TGAGCGCGGAAGGAATCGAACCTTCAACCTACTGATTAAGAGTTCCGCACAAACGAGGAATCAACAAGTTACAGCCAATCGTGACCAACGGCTACCAATTGCGATAAACAGCGACGCCACAGGCACTTGCCCCGCGCTGGCATCGCACTTGGTAGCAAGTGGTCGGGTTTGCCGGTAGGCACAAAACTGGGCACACGGGGGCGGCATCCTCACAGCGCGCGGGCCTTCAGCCGAAACGGGCTTGCTTTCTTGGGTTGTCATACGGAGAGCGGGCGGGTTGTACGGGCGTTTGTAAGGTGACCTAACCTGCTCTCCGGCCTATCTGTCCCCGTAGCTTGCTTTTTTCTAGTCCTCGGCCCGGTGCAAAGTCAAGAGCAGGCGATGGCGCGACGCTCGCACATCGACGACCTGTTGCACTTCCCGTAGCTTTTCGCTGAGCGCACAGATTCACGCGAGTGCCTGTTTTTTTTCGCACTGGAAGCCTAATGCTTTAGCGGCCCGAAGGGGCAAAAAAGGTGGTCAGTGGGGGTGGGGATCGGACATTAACCGGTCGCCCGACCCGACAGCGCGCGAGATCAATATCACGGGCATTTGAGAGTTTGCGCAAGGTGTTCTGTGCCGTACAATTCCCGCGAGGAGGTTGCCTTCTCATGCGACTCGGAGTGGCCATTCTGATCACAACGCTCGGCCTGTTTCTGCCATTCGGGTCGGCGCAGACCTTGCCGCCGAAAAAATCTGCCGCCGTGCCATCGCAGCAAAAGGCGCGCCCCACCCTTGGTTTCAACAGTCGCAAGGATGTGTACCCCGTCTTCGAGACGCACGTGTACGGTATGAAGATGAACGAGAACGAGCTTCGGAGGAGGTTCGCAGACGCACGTGAGCGGTATGAGCTGTTACTGAATGACGCAAATCTTCGTGGGGACGGCCGCTGGGAGGGCTTGGAGGAGGCGCGAACGGATTTGGCCCGAGCTGAGACCGATCTTAGGGAGGGTCGCGCGAAAATTGAGGAAATGCAATGGCGTCGCGACAGTTTGGCGCAGGCCTTCCTTGATGCCTTCAGAGACTCCAAGGAGTGTAAAGGCATCACCTTCTATGCCAGTAAGGGACAAAAGCCCGCCTTCACAGTCCAACTCAGCGTTACCGGTGGCTTTTCCAAGAATCAACAACAGACATGGGGTTGGTGGCTGCGTTGGCCGAGTGACCCCAGTCCTGCTAACCGCGAAGGTCACGGCTTCGGCGGAACAGGCACCCAGTCATCAGCAGAACTCGCCGCTAGGGACGTGTGCTTGAAGATTTGGGACGACGTAGACTCAGGTTATTCCAAAAAGTCCGGTGGAGGATCTGAGTAGCAATTCTCTTGGCTTGCCGCGCGGGCGGAGCACCGCTTATCTTGCTCTCGAATGGCGGAGCGGCTGGGGATTGACCGGAGCTATCTCGCCGAGGTGGAGACCGGCAAGATTGTCCTACCTTGGGGGCCCGAAGATGGACATTCCGCACGAGCCTACATCTGTAATTGTTGCCGAAGCGCAACAGAAGCTGCCCATGATCCGCTTGCGCGGCGTGGTCATTTTTCCGCACATGACAGCGCCCTTCGTGGACGACCGTGACTCCAGCCTGCGCGCGCTAGCGGCAGCACTGGCAGCGGACAACAAGATTTTTCTGGCCACCCAGCACGACGCCAGCGTCGAGCAACCGAAGGCCAACGAGGTCTACCAAGTCGGGACAATAGTCAACATCCTGCACAGTCTGAAGCTGCCTGACGGCAGAGCCAAACTTCTGGTAGAAGGCTTGGAGCGTGGAAAGATACTCGCCGTCACGGATG
>CAZDYZ010000329.1:0-9208 GCA_964509525.1 uncultured Acidobacteriaceae bacterium | reverse complement strand
CCATCACCAGGCGGATCAGGGCCTCCCGTTCCTGCGGCGGCTTGGTAAGGAACTGCTCGGACGCGGTCAAGATGGATTCCGGATCAGACTTCACCTTGATCTGCGCCACGGCCTCAACTGTGACGGCAACGCCCTGTCGGGTGTAAAGGTCCTGCTGGGGCGCAACGTCGAAGGACATCAGCTCCAGCGAAAGTTCGCGGCAGTTCTCCACCATAGGCAGGATGACCGTGCCGTGCCCTTTCACCACGCGAGTGCCGCGAAAGCCATACACCACGAGGGCCTCGTTCGGCCCGGCTTTGCGATAGAGCCGGGCAAAGATAGCAGTCAACAGCACCAGCGCCGCCACCGCAGTCCAGGCGATGATTAGGGCTTCAGTTGGTATGTGGAATCCCATAGAAACCTCCCATTAGCAATTAGTAATTAGCAACTAGCGCCTAGTATTCGCCGCTTGGCACCGCGGCAGCCGTCTCCAGCACTGACCATTACAGACCCTTAGCGACTAGTTGCTAATTGCTAGCTACTGGCTACTTCCTTTTCCGCCATCTCTTCCCACCGCTTTACATACGCAATCCCTTGTTCGTACCGCGTGATGATGACCTCGGTGCCGCGCGCCAGCGCCTCGCCGTTTTCGCTGCGTGCTCCGCAGGTGTGCCGCGTGCCTTCCTGCGAGAAGATGATCTCTCCCGTGCCTCCCGCCCGAATCGGGCTGATGATGCGACCGAGCACTCCCACGCGCTCGTAGTCGGCAGGATCTAGTTCGCGATCATGCTTGAGCAGAATCTTCGCCACGAACCAGAAGACAATCATCGCCCCAACCAGTCCGGCAACAGTCGCCAGCGTTAACACGCCTGCCACTACCAGAGAGGAGTAGCGGGTCAGCAGATAGCCGGTTCCGCCGAACCATGCCAGAAAGGCGGTAATGGTTCCGAAGTTCAGGAATGGCATCTGGGCATGACCGCCCGGGGCATGTGCACCACCTGTGGCGTAAGCGCCTCCGACGCCGTGAATCCCACTTGGGATGTGTGCGCCTGGGTGCGGCACATGCAAATGGACATGCGGCAAGTGCAGGCCTCCGCCCAGGAACGACAACACGCTCAGCGTTACTCCAATCAGAAAGCACACGAGATAGAACATGGCCCAGGTCATACGTTCGCTCCCGTCAACTTCTTGCGCTGGCTCCGATGCTGAGGCCCGCTCAAGCCCGGCTTCAAGACCTCTGCCAACCGCTCGACCAGCTCCGGCGCCTCCAGAATCGCGCCCAGCAGCACCAGGCACTTGCGCGAATCCTGATACTTGGCCACTTGCAGCAGCGCCTGGCTCAGCTCGGGGTCACGCGCAAACTGCTCGGCGCCGCTGATCAGCCATAGGTCAAGCCGGTCTTCCATGGCCCGCAGGTCGCTGGTCAGCTCCGTATGGTATCCCTCGGGATCGTCCACCAGGTACCCGGGATGCACTTTAAAGAAGCGCGCCAGCAGCATGCGCGAAGCATTGGTCAGGTGCGGCCGCGCGCCGCTTTCGATCTGCGACAAGTACGACTGGCTCAGCCCGCTGCCCATTTCCTCTTTGAGCGCCACCACCAGATCCTGCTGCGTCATCTCGCGGCCCATGCCCCGGAGGGTGCCTTCCACGAGGCGCAGGTAGCGAAGTTTTTCGCCAAGTTTCATATTGCAATTTGCAATTATACCATCGCAATTTGTAATGTCAAGAACTGGATTTGGTTTGGCATCAAGGGATTGGCCACGCGAAAGTCATTTTGCTGTGTACGTGCGGCTACCGGGGTCGCGCAAATTCGCCAAACGCTTCTTAACTTTCTCCCCCGCCGAGAATCCCCGGGACAGCACCCTGAATGCCCTCGACATTGCCCGGCATCTTGCCCACTTTGCTGAAGTCAATCCGGGGATTGGCACGGGTATTGAAGGCAGGCGCTGGGCAGTCTTGACGTCCGACTGGCAGAAACCAAAGAAACTCACCGCCCTGTCAAATGGGGCCCATCTACGCTTTTAATCGGTGGGCGTACTTGTCGCGAATCTTCTTGACTTTGGGCGAGACCACGAACATGCAGTAGGGTTGGTAAGGATGGTTCGTGAAGTAGTCCTGGTGGTACTGCTCGGCGGGATAAAACCTGGAGGCAGGCTCGACGGTGGTGACGATCGGGTCCTTAAAGACGTGATCCCGGTTGAGCTCGCCAATCACCCTCTGAGCGATTTTGCGCTGTTCTTCATCGCGATAAAAGATGACTGAGCGATACTGCTCGCCGACGTCGTTGCCCTGGCGGTTGAGCGTCGTGGGATCGTGGGCGGTGAAGAACACTTCCAGCAGGTCTTCGTAGCTGATCACTTCTGGATCGAAGGTGATCTCTGCCACCTCGACGTGCCCGGTTTTGCCGCTGCAGACCTGCTCGTAGGTCGGATTCTGCACGTGACCTCCCATGTAGCCTGAGACCACGCGCTGCACACCCTGCAACTGGTTGAACGCTGCCTCCACGCACCAGAAGCATCCGCCGCCGAAGACCGCTGTTTGTGTCATGGCCAGAGAACAAGATACAACAATCGAGATGCCTGCTGTCGGGCGGTCAATGGCTCACTGCCGCGCCACCTGCACAACTGGGCCCGTTGGGTATGTACGGAGGGCTTGACATATTGCTCGCGAAGCACCAATCCACCTGCGGCTGGGTGAACTCCTTCACCACACTGGCAGGAACATTCGGCTCTTTCACCTGCTTGAAGTCGAAGGTCATGGTTCCATCCGGAGCAACCGTCGCGAGCAGATATCCGTACACTTTGGCCATGGCTACCGTGGAAGGCGCGTGCTCTTTCGGCAGCAGATACCACACTGCGCCTGCGCTGCCCATGATCCAGCCGTCCAGCACGTCGTCTTTGAGGTGGCATGCAGTAGCGTAGATGTTGTTGAGCACGAAGTGCGAGTGGCTGGCCAGCACGTAAACGTTTTTCTTCGTCGTGCGCCGGAAAGCAACCAGTTGCGAGTAAACCATCCGCCCGCTGCCCTGCTCCTGGGGCGAATCATTCATGCTATGCCCCGCGGAAAGGCCATCGGGCAGAGAGGCATGCATTCCAAGCACAACGGTGCGGATGGAAGGATCTATTGCGTCTTTCGCCAGAACATTCTGGAACCAGGTCATCTGGTTCGCGTCGAACATGTCGGGGGAAGCGTTGTCCATCCCGATAAAGTCCACGCCGCGCTCGATCCAGTGATAGTAGGTCTTTACCAGATGATCGTTGGGGTTGTCAGCTAGGCGCTGCTGCCGGATCGCCGGCTGATCGAGCCAGTCAGCAAACTGCGCAATGTACAGTGGTCTGGTCATGGGCGTTACCAACTCGTGGTTGCCAATCCCTAGGAAGACAGGAAGGTCGCCGAACGGCTTGATCTGATGCTGAATGAAGTCGGGCCAGGCAGCGGCCAGGTAGTCGTCAATGGTAGCGTTAGGGTTAATGCGGCGATAGTCCTCATCGAAGTTGTAAAGGGCGCGATAATCGCCCAGATGCCAGTAGAAGACGGCGCCGTCGCGACGAACTCCTTGCGCAATAGCAGGCATCACGATGTCGCCGCAGTTGCGCGAATCCCCGGACACAGCAAACTTCCAGCTTCCGCCCGAATCAGGCTTCTCTTGCACGTGCAGCGGCACGGCGGCGCACAGCAATATGAGAGCGAAGACCGCGAGACCCCGATTTGCTGACGGCAAGCCGTCTAAGAGTAGGAGCATTTTTCCCCACGAAGCGCACTATGATATCGCAGCATCCTTAAGCTCGCCATCAATTGCTGTACTCAGCATAGTCCGAAGGAAGGTTGGAGTGTTCCGCCTCCGCAATTCAAGCCGGAAATGCCGCCTCGGCGAAAAATAAGCATTGCACCCGTAGTGGACAACGCGTGCACAACGGCTTGCTTCGCTTGCATAACTGCTGCCCGTGCCGCCGCAAAAGCTGGTGAGCACGAACCAGCGCGCTGCAATCACTGGGCAAATAGGGCGTGACGGCTTGCTGCACGCTTCTGTAGGTGGCGGCGTAGCTCTTCTTTTCGGGTGCGAACCCAAGGCGCACCAGCACGCGCAGGCCATTGGACTCCATGGCAAGCGTTGGCAGTTTGTGATTGAAGAGCAGGATCTTCTCCGCGGCCGGCTCTCCAATGGAAGGAAACTTGCGCAAGTCCTTCTTGCTTGCCGCAACCGGTTTTTCCAGCACTACCGTGAGGTCATCACCAAAAAACTCTTCTGCTATCTCGGCAGCGCGGCGCAATTTTTCCACGCTGTTTTCCGGCACGATTCCGCGACCTGTAACCGAAAGGAGTTCTTTGTGGCTGGCCTTGCGGATGTCGCTGGGACGCAAGCCGACCGTCTTGCGCAGCTCGTCGAAAGCTTCTGCGCGCCGCCTATCGTTAGCCAGATAGGCGATGTTCTCCCATATGATCATTTGGAATGGATGGGTAATCGCAGGCGCTTCGGGCTCGCCATAAAGCTGGGCCAGCATATCGACGACTCGAGAAAAGGAGAGACGATTGGCCGGCATGAGGAAGCATTATCTCCCACGAAGCTATGTATTGCACGGGAGCCAGCAGCTTCGCCAGACTGACGTTGCTATCCATCGCACGAAACGATAAGCTGATTTCCGATTCGATGCTTCACTCGTGGGTTAATCATCATGCTTTGTGGGTATCGTTTGCGGTTTCCTCTAGTGCTGAGCGTTTGTACCTTGTTCGGCTACGCCGCATTTGCCGCGGCCAAGCAGGATGCGAACAAGCCCGACGAGGCGCGGCTTAAGCCGGCCTATCGATTCGAGCGCAACGGGTGGGTGTACGTACACCTCGAAGGCTCCCCGGCTGACATCGGCTATCAGCACGGATACCTGCTGGCACCGGAAATCGAAGACGGGTTTAACACAGTAAAGCTAAAGGACGTACATCGCACCAAGCGCGAATGGGAATTCTACCGCCAGACGGCGCAGAACATTCTGTGGCCGCACATTGACCTCGAATACCAGCAGGAACTACAGGGTATTGCCGATGGACTCAAGGCCCACGGTTCGACCATGAATTTGTGGGACGTGGTGGCCCTGAATGCGATGGAAGAGGTCCCCGACTACTACGTTCCCTGGCTCAACCGGCAGGAGAAGCGCGCCAACGCTCCCGATTTGAAGGCGCCAGGCAACTGCAGCGCCTTCGTTGCCACCGGTTCGTGGACCAAAGACCACAAGCCGGTCATCGCGCACAGCAATTGGACCGACTACGCTACCGGCAAACGCTGGACCATCATTTTCGATATTGTCCCCACGCATGGTTATCACATGCTGACCGATGGATTCCCGGGCATCATCGTGAGTGATGATGACTTCGGCATCAACTCCGCAGGGCTTATGGTGACCGAAACCACCATTACCGGATTCACCCTGTTCGACCCTAACGGCAAGCCTGAGTTCATGCGGGCGCGCAAAGCTCTGCAATACGCGAGCTCCATCGACGAGTATGTGCAGATTATGCTCGATGGCAATAACGGCGGCTACGCCAATGACTGGCTGCTGGCCGACAATAACACCGGCGAGATTGCGCGTTTCGAGCTTGGTCTGAAGATGCATCGTGTGTGGCGCACCAAGGATGGCTACTTTGTCGGTGCTAACTTCCCCAGCGATGCTGCATTCATGAAAGCGGAAACCAGCTTTGATCCCAAGGATATGGCCAGCTCTCCCAATGCACGACTTAATCGCTGGGAGGAAGTGATGCCCCCCAGTAAAGGCCAGATTGATATCGAAATGGGTGAGAGGTTCCTGGCGGACCATTGGGACACCTACGAGAATAAGGACGATCGCAACCTGCGCGGCTTATGCGGCCACGGCGACAGTTCTCCGACCCCCGAGCTGGCCTGGACCGAGCCTGCGTATGCTCCAACCGGCGCGGTGACGGCTCAGGCGGCGGACAGTACGATGGCCAGGAACATGACGCTGCACGCGCGGGCGGGTCATCCTTGCGGGGAGGATTTCATCGCCGACAAGTTCCTCAAGGAACATCCCGAGTTCGACTGGCAGAGGCCAATCCTGAAAGACATGAAGGGCAACCCCTGGGCCGAGTTCAAGGCGGGGGATATGCAGTAGCGGCGGCTAGACTAAGTTAGGGCTTCCGTTCGGTGGCGGGTGCCTTGGGACGTTTCTCACCCTGCGGTTTTCGTCGGCTCCATTTTCACGGGGGCCAGTTTTCCAGGAACTTGAGGCCAATTGTTAGCATCGGAGGCGGGTTCGTAAGCGGGCACCTCGGCAACTGAATCAGCGGGCGCAACCTCGTCGGCAATAGCCTTTCGGACCGAGATAACGAACTGACCCATCGTAATGGCCATGACCAATTACCAAGACAGGCGAGAAACCGCTCCCGATCACAGCGGCGGGTGGCGGTATGGCAGCGTGACTTTTACGATGCATCCGCGTGCATTCTCACGGTTGGCCAACTCGATGCTGCCTCCGTGCGCCTCGGCAATCTGCTGCGACAGCACCAGCCCGATTCCCGAGCCCCCCTGCTTAGTGGTATAGAAGGGAACGAATGCATTGCTGGGGTTAAGAAGTCCGATACCATTATCTTCCACCATCAGGGCCACCTTGCGGTCGAACTGCTGCCATCGCATGGAGACCTTTGGATCTGCTGCAGGAGGGCCGCTTTGCGCCGACTGCGCCTGCTCCAAAGCAGCATCCACCGCATTACGGACCAGGTTGATAAGCATCTGTTCAATCAGGTCGGGGTCGATCATTAAGACAATATCTGCTTCCGAGGCGATCTCCACATTAAGCCGGGTTTCGAGAATGGCAACACGCTCCAACAGGGGTCGCAACGCGACGGGCTGGAGAGTCGGCGACGGCATCTGGGCCAGTCTGCGGTACGACTGAAGGAAGCGGTGCAAGGCGGCGGTCCGCGATTCGATGATGTTCAGCCCACGCTGAAAATCGGTGTTTTGCGTTTCCGGTAATTCCACTAACGGCAAGCGCGACGCAAGGCTGCCGGCGATCGAGATGATGGGCGCCAGGGAATTGTTCAGCTCGTGGCCAAGAACACGAATTAACCGCTGCCATGCGCTGCGCTCTTGCTCGCGCAATGCGCGGCTGACGTCCGACAGCACGATCAGCGTGTGGGGCACGCCATACTGACGGAAGGAGCTTTTGCGTACCATCCAGCGCGCGTTGGGAGTCGAGTAGGGTAGCGCCACCAAGGTCTCATTCCTGGCCACAAAACAAGCGTTCAGCTCCAGTTCCGCCGCTGTCTTGCCAAGCAGCCGAGCCGAAGGTTGCTGCAAAAGACGCTCGCCTGCCGCGTTCACCAGCCGCAAGATCTGATCGGGATCGAAGGTAAACAGTGGAGCATCGATCTCGTCTACCACTCGCCGGAGAAGCGCTGTCGCTTCGATTGTCTGGATGCGCTGCTTGGTCAGAATGTCGGCCAGCGAATTGATCTCCAGAGCCAACTCGCCGAGGGCGTCGTTGGGAGCGGCGCCGCGGGCGCGAAAGGAATAATCTTCCTCGCGAAGCGCGCCCACGACATTGGCGAGCGTTTGCAGTGGGCGCACAATCTGGTCAAGCAGCACCAGGGTGAGTACCAGCCACAGAAAGAACTCCAGCGCGGTCAGGGCGAGCTTTACATCTTGTGGCCACCCGCTGATCCAGATAAGAACCGTCCCAAAAGTGATACCGGGCAGAGCTGCGAGCACAGCGAGCAATGCGATGCGTTTTTCGAAGAGGAGCTTGGAGGGGCGTAATCGTACGGGTGGAGTTCGGGGCGCAGGCTTCGGTTCGCCGCCTGAACTAGAGACCATAGCGTCCCATACGACGGTACAAAGCGCCGCGACTTAAGCCCAGCGCCTCCGCCGCCTGGCTCACGTTACCGTGAAAACGTTGCAGCGCCTTACGAACGAGAATCCCCTCAACTTCCTCGATACTCAGTTCCTCGAGGTTCTGGCCCTGCGGGCGTTGCACATTCAGGCCAAGATCAGAAACCTGTATCTCATCGTTGTGGCACATAAGCACCGCACGTTCCAGCGTATGCTCCAACTCGCGTACATTGCCCGGCCATGCATATTGCATCATTGCCTGGAGAGCCGATGCCGAAAATCCGTTTACCCGAACACGATAACGATCGGCGTAGCGCTTGAGGAAATGGGCGGCCAAAGCAGGAACATCTTCGCGGCGCTCGCGCAACGCTGGAACGTGGATCTCTACCGTATTCAGCCTAAACAACAAATCTTCACGGAACTGGCCCGCGGCAATCGCCGCCTGCAAATCGGTATTCGTCGCGGAGATGACACGAACGTTGATGCGCTTGGTTCGCGACGAGCCGACCCGCTCTATCTCGCCGGATTCAATGACGCGCAACAACTTTGCCTGCTGGCGAATCGGGACATTTCCGATCTCATCGAGAAAGATTGTGCCGTTGTCCGCCAACTCGAAACGCCCGATGCGATCGGTGCGCGCATCGGTAAACGCGCCTTTCACATGGCCGAACAATTCGCTCTCGAAAGTTCCTTCCGGCAGTGCACCGGTGTTAACCGCAACCAGCGGCATGTTAGCTCGGGGCGACAATGCGTGCAGCGTCTGGGCCACGACTTCTTTCCCGGTACCATGCTCGCCGGTCACCAGCACATTCGCACCTGACGGTCCGATGCGTGCGATGGTCTGCAATACGGGCTGCATGCAAGGTGCAGCGGCAATGAACTCAGGACGTCCTTCAGCACGCAACAGTCTGGCTTCTGCCTCGAGATGCTGCGCCCGCTGCAAGGCCCGATGCAATTCGACCTGGGTTCGCAGAATTGCCAGCAAGCGTTCGTTCTCCCATGGCTTCTGAATGAAATCGCGCGCCCCGCGACGCATGGCTTCGACCGCCAGGCGAACATTGCCCCAGGCAGTCATGACAATGACTGGAATGCTGCTATCGAGCGCGACGATCTCGGACAGAAGATCCAGCCCTTCCTGTCCGGAGGTTGTGTCCCGGGTGTAATTCAGGTCGACCAGTATGGCGTCGTAGAAGTCGCTGGCCAGAGCTTCGCGCACCGCAGACGGCGATTTGGCGGTATCGACTATAAACCCCTCCGGGCGGAGCAGCAGTTCAATCGCCTCGAGGATGTGCGGTTGGTCGTCGGCAGCCAGAATACGGGCAGGACTCTGGCGTTCGCGAGTCTCAGCTATAGAGTCGCGCAGCGTTTCCTGATCTCCTGGAGCCTGTGTCCGCGGCA
>CAZDYZ010000328.1:0-5536 GCA_964509525.1 uncultured Acidobacteriaceae bacterium | reverse complement strand
AAATACACCCAAGAAGAAGCGTAGGCGGGATTCGAACCCCCGATACAGCTTTTGACCGTATAACGGTTTAGCAAACAATCCCGACCGGAACATTCCTTGGCAATTACAGCGGGGCACGATAGTGCGAATGATTTTGGGCGGACTAGTCTAAGAATAATTTTTCCGTAGCAAACTGACTATTACCTTCGTAAGGGGCAACTTCCACGCGGTTTCTACCATTCTTCTTGGCGAGATAGAGCGCTGCATCAGCACTTTGGATGAGCTTCTCTACAGAGCAGTCGAACTGAGGTTGGGCAGTCGAGAGTCCAATGCTGGCAGTGATACCCATACTTCCCCTTGGAGTTTCCACGGGCGCTGACGCGATCAGCATCCGCATGCGCTCTGCGAATCGGAAAGGACCCTGGGAATCCAGTTCAGCCGCCGCGACGATGAACTCTTCGCCTCCATAACGCCCAACGATGTCATAGCTGCGCGCCGAGGCCACAAGCCTTTGAGCGATTTCCCGCAGGACGGCGTCACCGACAGGATGACCGAACTCGTCATTGACGCGCTTGAAGTGATCAATATCGACCATGAGTAGTGAGAAGGAAGTTGATTTGCGTTGGGCTCTTTCCAGTTCGACAAACAAGAGTTCGAGAAGCGCTCCGCGGTTCCAGATTCCGGTGAGCGGATCGTGGGTAGCGTGGAAGCGCAAGTCCTCCTGCGCCCCCAATAAACTGTCTTGCAACCTGATCATGCGGGTGCCAACGCGAACTCTGGCTAACAATTCTTGGGGGTCGAATGGCTTCGTCAGGTAGTCATCGGCTCCGGCTTCCAGTCCAGCAACGACTGCGGACTTGGCGTCTTTGGAGGTGAGCAAGAGGACATATTGATAGCGCTCTGTAGCATTCATGCGGAGCTTGGCGCAGACCTCCGGACCTTGCATTCCAGGCATAACCCAGTCAAGTACCAGCAGCCGTGGCGCATCGGGTAAGCTGGCCTGCTCCAGTGCTTCCAACCCATCTTTCACCAGCTGAACCTCATAGCCATTGCTGGTAAGGAAGTGTTCCAGAACACGCCGATATACGGGATCGTCTTCTGCTACCAACACGCGGGGTAACGCAAAACGAACATTGTCAAGCTCCGCTGGGAGTCTCATGCCAGCCTCTTCAGCCATTTCGACTCCCCTCACTGCGTATTCCACCCGGGCACGCCAACGCTTGCTGCATGACCTTCACTTGCGCCATGAAGTTGTTTACCAAACCAGCCACTCTGTTTGCATCCTCCGATCGGCTTGCATCCTCGATCTCTTGCGCCAGCCTCGCCGCGCTGGGCACTCCCAGGTATCCTAAGCTTCCTTTCAGGGTATGGGCCGGCTCGCGCAGGGATGCGAGATCACCTCGCGAGAGGCCATCGGTGAGGCGGCCCGCGAGCGTTGGGTACTCCTGGAAGAAGACCGTAATCAATTCTTGCAGTAACGCTTCGTCACCGCCCACGCGGTTCAGTGCGGCGGCGTGATCCCACAGAACACTACCAGACGGTTCGACATTTTCGCGTCGTTGAACGCCTGGCGGAGTTTTGGCTACAACACCTTTCACAACCCGTTCAATATCGGCTACCGTCGTAGGCTTGCTGATATAGCCGTCCATTCCCGCGCTCAGGCAACGTTCGCGATCGCCCTTCAGCGCATGCGCCGTCATCGCAAAGATCGGAATGTGACCGCCAACGCGTTTTTCTGTTTCGCGAATCGCGGCGGTCGTGGAAAGCCCGTCCATTTCAGGCATCTGCACGTCCATGAAGATCAGGTCGAAGGTCTCTGTTTTAAACCGCTCCAGAGCTTCCTTGCCGTTCGCTGCAGTCACCGGTACATGTCCCATTTTCTCGAGCACTCGATGAATGAATTTCTGGTTGACTGGGTTGTCTTCAGCGACGAGCACGCGCAGGGCACGCTCTGCAGGACGAAGTTGGTGAGCGGTGACAGGCTGCTGTGCTCCGGGCGCGTCCTGTACGACTGAAAGAACAGCCGCCAGCAGTTCGGACTCTCGTATGGGCTTGATCAGGTAAGATTCGATGCCCAGCTTGCGACAGCGCGTTATGTCACCACTGCGATCTGAGGAGGTAAGCATCATCAGCAATGCGCCCGAAAGGTTGGGATCCTTTCGAATGCTCTCGGCGAGAGTAAACCCGTCCATCACCGGCATCTGGCAATCCATCAGCACCATTCGGTACGCGCAACCCGCTCGTTTTGCCTCCTGCAAAATTGTTAATGCTTCTGTGCCACTCGACGCTGTCCGACAGTTCATACCCCAACCTGTCACCATCTCGTAAAGGATGCGCAGATTGGTAGTGTTATCGTCAACGACCAGAACAGGTACGTTCTGCAAATCGCGTTCTCGGGCCCGGGGTGGCGGTGCCGGTACTGCATTTGATACTCCCAGCATTGCTGTGAACTGGAATGTGCTGCCTTTCCCCAGCGTGCTCTCCACCCAGATGCGTCCACCCATGAGACCGACCAGGCGGGAAGAAATCGCCAAGCCCAGCCCGGTTCCCCCAAACTCCCGGGTAGTGCTGCTGTCGGCTTGGGCAAAGGCCTCAAAAATCACTCCATGCTTTTCTGGCGGAATTCCAATGCCGGTGTCGCTGATGCTGAAACGCAACTCCAACTGGTGTTGATCTTGAGCGACGCAAGAGACATCCACCACGACTTCGCCGGAGGTAGTGAACTTGATCGCATTGCCGACCAGATTGATCAGAACCTGACGCAGCCGACCAGGATCTCCAATGGCACATGGCGGAACCTTGGGATGAAGATGAAAAGCCAGCTCCAGGCCTTTCTGGTGCGCCCGCAAGGCCATCGTTTTCAGTGTCTCGCCTACCAGGTCATGAAGGCTGAATTCAATTTGCTCCAAATCGAGCCGGCCGGATTCGATTTTCGAAAAGTCTAATATGTCGTTGATCACTCCCAGCAGCGACTCGGCAGAGCCCTTGGCCATCAGTAGATATTCGCGCTGTTCGCTGCTCAGGTCGGTATCGAGCGTCAGCTCCAACATCCCAATGACGCCATTCATCGGAGTCCGAATCTCGTGGCTCAGGTTGGCGAGAAACTCGCTCTTGGCGCGGTTGGCACTCTCCGCTGCGTCCTTGGCCTTTTGCAGTTCCGACTCCGCCCACTTGCGATCAGTGATGTCCTGATAAAGATCGTACGCACCGACGAATTTGTCGCCCACCTTCAACGGGACACCGTAGATCTCCACGTCTACCACCGTCCCGTCCTTTCTGCGCCGAAGCCCAGTCCCGTGACCAAGTTCTCCGGCAGCAACTCGTCGACTGTATTCCCTCGCCTCCCCCAGGAGTCCATCCGGTGCAATTAACTCGTCGATGTCGAGGCCTTTAATTTCCTCCGCGCGATATTGGAACAGTTTTTCGAAGCTGGGATTGCAGAATTCGATCTTGTTTTCTGAGTCGCCAACCACGATGGCCAACGGACTGTTTTCGATCAGCGCGTTCAGGTAAGCCGTCCGTTGTTCCAGGCTTCTTTCCGTGCATCTGCGCTCTGTGATGTCGATGGAAACTGTTCCCACCATGCAATGCCCAAACGCATCCTTCACCGGGAACTTGACAGATAACCATTCATGGGGAGTTCCTCCCGGAACGGGAATTGTTTCTATAAACTCAGCCGCCTTGCCTGTGGAGAGAACTTGTGCCTCATGCTCGAAGAGCCGCTTTGCCGTCTGCTCGGGCAACCAATCATAAGCCGACTTTCCTCGGCAGTCCCCTACCTGAGGCCGCAACAGAGTCTCAAACGTGCGGTTGACATAAACGTACCGTCCTTGCTCATCCTTCAGGGAAGCTACGGTAGGGCTGTTGTTCATGAAGGCCTGGAAGTATTCCTGACTTAGCTTCAGGGCAGCCTCAGCTTCCTTTCGCTGGGCAATGTCCTGTTGCAACTCCTTTGTGCGTTGGTCTACCAGCGAGAGTAGCTTATGCTCCCTGGCCTTCAGATGCTTGACCCGAATGCGATGCAAACCGAGGATGCTGAAGCCCACCACCAGCGCGCAGAACGCGTAAAACGTATAGGTCTGGTAAAAATGTGGACTTAAGTTCAGGTCGAAGGTCGCACCAGTTTCGTTCCAGACACCATCATTGTTGGAGGCAATGACCCGAAAACGATAGGAACCTGGTGGTATGTTGGTGTAATAGGCGGTTCGTCGTGTATTGGCGTCAATCCATTGGGTGTCAAACCCTTCCAGCCGGTACTTGAATCGAACCCGTTGCGGCGCCAGGAAACTCAGGGCGGTATAGTGGAACTCGAGCTCGCCCTTGCCGGGCCGAACGTCTGCTTTCTGACGGGGATCGAATGGCTTGTTGTTAATGGTCGCCACTTCGATCACCACGGGCGGAGGAAGCGGATTGGTTTGGATGTGATCCGGATCGACCTCGATCATGCCGCTAAGGTTGGCAAACAGCAGCTTTCCGTCCTTCGTCTTCCAACCCGCCGGCTGCGCCCCACCATTGCACTCCGGATTTTTCATGCCGTCGGCAACGCCATAAGAGGTGCAGGCTACTGCGCCAATTTTGCCCGTCGCGAAATCTTCAAGCTCCTTCTTGCTGACTCGATAGATACCTTTGTTGGAACTCATCCACAGGTTTTCGTGGCCATCTTCAAGGATCGTATAGACGAGATCATCAAACAATCCGTCCTGGACCGTGTAGGCGGTGAACTTTCCGTCCTTGAAGCGCTTCAGACCGCCATTCAGAGTACCGATCCAAAGCGCACCCTCCTGATCCTCATAGATTGACAGCACAGCGTTCGGCGTGCCACCGGAAGGGGAGACTTCCGCGCCCTCAACGTTGCTGAATCGTCCCTGTTTGAATTCACTCAGGCCCCCGTTCGTTCCCACCCAAAGGTGATTGCTTCGGTCTTCGTAGGTCACCCACACGATATCGCTGGGAAGGCCTTCCCGAGTGGTGTATCGGGTGAACTTCCCGTTCTTGAGCAGGTTGAGCCCACCCCCGTAAGTACCTATCCAGATGTTACCTTCATGATCCCCGTAAACAGAGCGCACGGCATTATTGGAGAGGCCGTTTCTCGTTGAGTACACGGTGAACTTTCCGTTTCGAAAGCGATCGACCCCACCGCCATCCGTGCCCAGCCACAAGTTGCCTTCATCATCCTCGTAAATTGACCGCACTGTGTCATTTGATAAGCCGTCACGGGTTCTGTAGATGGTTACCTTTCCGTCCTGTAAGTGATCAAGTCCGGTGCCGTCCGTCCCGATCCACAGGCTGCCATCCCGGCTCTGGTACACGGACATTACTGACTGGTTCGATAGTCCGGTCACATCGCCATAGGTCTTGAAGGCGGCTTGCTTCAGCCGGTTCAGACCGCCTCCGTTCGTCCCGATCCAGACGCTTCCCTCCCGGTCCTGGTAGATGGAAAGAACCGAGTCGTTGGTCAGGCCTTGCCGACTGCTATAGGTTGTGAATTCGCCGGCGCGTAAGCGCAAGACTCCAGCGTTTGTGGTGCCGAACCACAGGCTGCCGTCGTGGCCCTCGG
>CAZDYZ010000327.1:0-4844 GCA_964509525.1 uncultured Acidobacteriaceae bacterium | reverse complement strand
CAGTTACTGCGGCAGTGCGAGGAACCCGGTGTTGATTGGGGGCGTTCCGTAGAAACCGACCAGATCGCCAGCGTCGTTGATCCCATTCACAATGGTCGTGCCCACGCCATGGGGATTGTCAACAGTGGCGTACTGGCCGCTACTGACAGTGTAAAGAAATCCATGGGTCAAGCCTTGGGAGTCCATATAAGCGCCCACAATCTGTCCGTTGTTATTCAGGCCCAGCGCCTGGGTGAAGGTAGCCTCCGGAAAATCCAGCTGCACCAGCACTCCGAAGTTCAGGAAAAAGCCGTGATTCACCATGTTGGAGTCGATGAAAAATCCGCAGACTTGGCGCGAGTTATTCACGCCGGTAGCCTGTGCTCCGTTCACCGCTCCGGGAATGTAGATTACTTCGAAGACCCCGCCCACCTCGTCATACACATAGGGAAAATCAGGCGTCGAGTTGTTCTGGCTTAGGCTGTAGTAGCCGGATGCCTGTAGCATGTCGTTCTGGCTCAGCAACTGATTGAAGGCGGTATTGGGAAAGTCTACAGTAGTGTAGGTGCCGTTGCTCGTGTGGTAGAAGCCGTGCGTCACGCTGTTCTGGTCAACGTAGAAGCCGGAGGTTGTGTTGCTGTTGTTGATGCCGATGACCTGCGTCATCATGGAGTTCGGATAATTTTCGGTGGTGAACTGGCGGGGCAGGACCAGGGTGAATCCCTGATTGTTAAAAAAGTTGTGGTAGCCGGCGATCACCATGCTGCTGTTAATTCCCAGCAACTGCGTAAACGGGTTGTTGGGATCGTCAGGGCTATTGATCTGCATGAACGTGTAATTCTGGGCTAACGCTGAGGGGCACAGCAACAGCGCAAAGGCAATGAGGCGTATAAGCCGTTTCATAATCGTCCTCCTGTTCATAGTTGCTTGGGGTTTGTCGGCCAGAAAGCTAAATCTCTCTGGACAGCCCGACCCACAAGTCGCGAAACCTAACTTCTCGCTGGCGCTCATAACCGAATGCGAGTGGGCGTATTAGAAAGTGACGTGAAGTCGGTTCGGGATGGTGAGCGAAGGCACCGGCGTTGCGCCGTGGCGGCAATCATTTTGTGTCCCCTTTTTTGTTCGGCGGTTAGGCAGCTGCCACAAGCTTACCGAGCACGTAAGCTACTCATGGTGGAAGGAACGTCTTTGATTGGAGGCCGGACGCAACCCGATAAGCAACGGGAGTGTCATCAGGTACCGAGATTTACGTCAAGTTAATTTTGCGTAAACAGCTCTGACGATAGTTAACTCCGACTAAGACTCCGTCTGTCCAAAAGGAGGTACCGTTTTGCAATCTGGCCTTTGTACGGACTGCTCGCATGCATCTGCAGCGACCACCACACTTTGTGATCTCCGAATAGCCATAACCACTCCTCCCTCCAAACACGCCCTATGCAGCGGTTCAGGCCCGTTTTTCCCCATGCTTGGAGGCTGGAGTTGCCAACAAAAGAAACGAATAGAATGGTGGGCGCTACTGGATTCGAACCAGTGACTTCCACCGTGTGAAGATGGCACTCTACCGCTGAGTTAAGCGCCCGCCCTTTAGAGTCTATCGTTTACGAACCGTCAAAAACCAGGAACGTACCAAAACGTACCAAAAGTTGCTCTGAAAGTACATACCAGTCATGCTTAACCACCGTAGAATCAGACAACTGAGCAGAAGGAGCCCACTGTCAGGATGGCACTCCTGCTGGAAGCACTGCCCTCAGAATCAAACCACAGACAGGGGTCGCGTGGAACTGTGTCTCGGCGTTAGTAAAAGAAAGAACCTTAGTCATTTCACTTGTTAATAGAGACTGGAATAGCGCTTCACCTTGTTTCAGTGAATGCCACGCCCGATCAAACAACCCTGGAGGCTTTGCGCCCAAAAAGAACGCCTTCATCATGCTGCTGCGGTAGCGCCATCTCCGGAAAGCTCTTCCTCATCCGCCCGAATTCAAATCTTTGAGCGACGGGTGCGAAGCGAAAGCTGTCTCAGCGAGCGGCCGGCCTTGGTTTCCCGAAACCGTCAGCTTTCTTGGGATTACAGAAGGCCGAACCACCCACGACACCGCCGTACTCAAAAGGGTTCTTCACAGCTCAACTCCAGATTACGCAAGATGCGTAACGTAACGTGCGTAATTCTAGCGCGATTCGCTATCTCGATGCTTCCCTCGGTGCGTGCTAATGGGTTTTTAGGCTCATACACTGGTAGGGAAATCAACGCTTCCCAGTTGTTGCAGGAATCTCGTGCAGCACATAAAATCGTGCCAAAAAGGTTACGGATCCATCAGCGTCGTGAATCCCTTTCTTCAGCATTCCTAAGGTATGCCCTGCTCCGGTGAACGTCCTCGCACACATTCCCGCCTCGCGTTTGACGGGGATAGCTTGTCGTCGTCAAAACTGAACGCCTGAGGGCGGCATGCTATATCTTCCAGATTGCGGGTGGATCGATCGGCGTCGGCTTCAATACCGCGATTGTCGTTTACGCATCGTCAATGCCGGCGGGAATTCACGTTGCGTTTCTGGTCGATGGCCTGCTGGCGATGTGCAGTGCAGGAGTGGCACTCATTTTCGTTGGAGGGACGGTGGACATGGAACAACTGCGAGCGTTGCGACACCACCACCTGGCACACGCGTAGGGGCATCCAAGCCACAGTGGTCGATCAGTCGCTGAAGGTCTTGGAAAAACAGGGCGAATTTTGCCGCCCACTGTCATAATTGACAGATCCCAACTACCTACGTTTGTGGTGAAATAGCAAACCAACGATAGCGCCTAACGAGAACCAAGCGACGACCAAGAAACCGGGGGAGCAGCGGGTACGGTTCCTCCAACTCAGTGAGCTAAAGGTGCTGCCGAACCAACATACAGCGGTTGGCGCAACGACCCGATAAAGGACAGCTGGCCAGCAGAAGACGGGGGTCAACTGCGGTCACCCGCACGAGCGTCAGCCAAGGAGGGGCTATGGGCCGATTCAATCGAGTGGCGGTAGCGATCCCCGTCCTGATCCTGCTCACTCTCACGGACTGTCGGGACCTGATTCCACACCACTTGGAAGGACTCATCAAACCCAGCGTCGAAATCTCGGAGATCGTTGGTTTTCTCGCGGGGCTGGGAACTACCTTTGCTGCTGTGCCGGACCTGCTTGCGATGCTAAGGCGCCGCTCGAGTGAGGGCATGAACCCTCGAATGGGGGCGATTATGGGTGCGTTTCAGGTCCTCTGGGTTTATTACGGATTGTTGATTGCCTCGCGTCCGGTGATCATCTGGAATGTGATCGCAGTGTTGATCAATTTTATGACCGTGGGCGCATACGCCTACTTCTTACGCAACGAGAAAACCAAGTCAAGTATTACCTCGGGGGCATCTCATTCAAACATGTAAAAGGAGCACTTCGATGAAACCACCAAATCAGACGGGATCGCCATTTGAATATGTGCAGGTGGAAGAACAGAAACGACTAAACATCGCGAGGGAGCAAGGTGTGCCGTGGAAAAAATGGGGCCCGTACCTCAGCGAACGCCAGTGGGGTACTGTTCGCGAGGACTACAGCAGGGATGGCAATGCGTGGGACTACTTCTCGCACGACCAAGCGCGGTCGCGCGCCTACCGCTGGGGCGAAGACGGACTAGCCGGCCTCTCCGACGACAAGCAGCAGCTTTGCTTTGCGCTCGCACTGTGGAATGGCCGCGACCCGATCCTGAAGGAACGCCTGTTCGGCTTGACAAACAGCGAGAGCAACCATGGCGAAGACGTCAAAGAATATTACTTCTATATCGACAGCACTCCCACGCATTCGTATATGAAGTACTTGTACAAGTATCCCCAGCGGGAATATCCCTACCGCGATCTCGTGGAGATGAACCGGCGGAGGTCGCGGGAAGAGTTCGAGTATGAATTGCTCGACACCGGAGTGTTTGATGAAGACCGTTACTTCGACGTGTTTGTCGAATATGCTAAGGCTGATCCGGAGGATGTGCTGATCAAGATTTCGGTGTTCAACCGTGGTCCGGAAGTGGGTCAAATCCAATTGCTTCCCACATTGTGGTACCGGAACACATGGTCGTGGGAAGGCGATGAACCCAAGCCAGTGATCCAGGCAAACAAAGGAGCAATACATGCCTCACATGCGACGCTAGGCGAACACACGCTGCAGTGCGAGGGCACGCCCGAGCTGCTATTCACGGAAAACGAGTCCAACAACAAACGTCTGTGGGGACAGCCGAACCAGTCGCCCTTCGTTAAGGATGCCTTCCACGAGTATGTAGTCGCCGGCAAGCGGGATGCGGTTAATCCAGCGAAGACGGGAACGAAGGCGGCTGCGCGCTACGCACTTGATGTACCGGCTGGAAGCAGCAAGATCGTGCGGCTGCGGCTAAGTGGCAAACCAACTGTCGACGCGTTTGCGAAATTCGACGAAATCTTAGCGGCCCGTCTGGCGGACGCGGATGAGTTCTACGACCGGATAACCCCGAAGAATCTAAGCCAAGATGAGCGACGCGTGCATCGGCAGGCGCTGGCCGGGATGTTGTGGTCGAAACAGTACTACTATTTCGACGTCGACCGGTGGCTGCTGGAGCATGACTCGCATCCAGTGCTGGGGTCCGGCAAAGGGAGAGCGCGTAATGCCGAGTGGTTCCACATGCTCAACAGCGATGTGATCTCTATGCCCGACAAATGGGAGTATCCCTGGTATGCGGCGTGGGACCTGGGATTCCATACGATCGCGCTTTCATTGGTGGACTTCGACTTCGCAAAAGAGCAGCTTTTGCTGATGCTGCGCACCCTGTATGCCCACCCCAATGGACAGATCCCTGCCTACGAGTGGAACTTCAGCGATGTC
>CAZDYZ010000326.1:0-2078 GCA_964509525.1 uncultured Acidobacteriaceae bacterium | reverse complement strand
CCAAGAAGGTGTGCGATCGCGGGGTGTGCGGCGCCTGCACGATACTGATCGACAGCAAGCCAGTCTACGCTTGTGCTGTGTTGGCGATCGATGCGCAGGGAAAGAAGATTACTACCATCGAGGGCCTCGCAGAGGGGGATGCTTTGACTCCGGTAATGCAGGCGTTTGTGGACCACGACGCACAACAGTGCGGTTTCTGCACTTCGGGATTCATCGTTGCAACCACCCGTTTCCTGGAACAGCATCCGAATCCCACGGCGGAGGACATTCGCCGTGGACTGAGTGGTAACCTCTGCCGCTGCGGAACGTACGCTGGAATCCGCGCCGTCGCCCGGGCCACGCAGCAGGAAGGCAGATCGTCATGAGCGATTATCCATGGCCCAATCCTGCGACTCGCCCATTGCTGGGCAAGAGCATTTCCCGAGTCGACGGACCGATAAAGGTGTCGGGTCGCGCCAAATACACCTATGATTACAATCCCGCCGGTTTGCTTTTCGGAAGGATTCTTCGCTGTCCTTTTGCACATGCACGTATCACCAGCATTGATATCAGCGCGGCAGAGAAGATGGCGGGAGTAAGAGCAGTCAAGATAATCCAGCAACCGGGAACAGAAATTTTCTGGGCCGGGGATGAAGTGGTTGCCGTGGCCGCCGTAGACGAGCCGACCGCCGAGGACGCGGTTCGCGCTATCAGGGTCCAATACGAGGTCCTCCCTCACTTCATCTCTGACGCTGAGCCACCTACGAATGTTGCCGCTGATAACGGTCCTATCAGCCGCGATGACTTCGAAGATATGGAGGACAACCAGGTCCCAGATGAGCAGGTAATAGCAGCCATCAACAAGAACGGTATCAGCTTCAAACCCGACGAAAAGTATCTGAAAGCGCTGCTGGGCGAGGGCGTTGATGCCAAGGTTGTGGAGGCTCTGCGCACGGCAAAGTATGCCGAAGGTACGTCTTCGCGGTCTCCTTACAAAAAGACTGCTGTCCAGAGGCAGGGCGATCCCGACAAGGCCTTTGCCTCCGCAGCAACGATCTCCGAGGGACTCTACGGAGCTTCCTGCATCACCCATTGCTGTCTTGAAACCCATGGCGCGGCGTCGGAGTGGCCGAGCGACAAAGAACTTCTGGTGCACATATCAACCCAAAATCTCTCCGGTATCGCATCGCAAATGAGCGATCCGCTTGGTATTCCCGCCGGGAACATTCAGGTGATGCAGCAATACATCGGCGGCGGCTTCGGGAGCAAGTTCAGCGCCGATCGCTGGGCCATCGCGAGCGCGCAGTTGTCTAAAGCGGCCGATGGTAAGCCGGTGAAGATCATGCTGGAGCGCAGCGCGGAGCAGGAGGTCGCCGGCATGCGTCCTTCGGCCTACGCTCGCGTGAAAGTCGCCGCCGGCAAGAACGGCAAACTGGTGGCCTGGGAGTCGCGATCCTGGGGTACTGGCGGGATGGGCGGCGGCGGTACTCCTCCGCTACCCTACATTTTTCAAATCCCCAACCAGCGCAAACAGAACATTGCCATCGCCACCAACCAGGGCAGCGCCCGGGCCTGGCGAGCTCCAAATCATCCGCAGGCTGCGCTCATCACCATGTCAGCTATTGAGGACCTGGCCGCGAAAATGAACATGGATCCGCTGGACTTCATTGTGCGGAACCTCGACATTGCAGGACCGCGCGCCGACACCTACCGCGACGAGCTGCAGATTGCCGACGAGTTGATGGGCTGGAAGAGAAACTGGCATCCACGCGGCGACAAGACCGCAGGACCGGTGAAGCGTGGACTGGGCCTGTCGCTGCACACCTGGGGCGGGCGGGGACACAATAGCGATTGCGATCTCACGATTCACCCAGACGGCTCGGTCGTGATCAAAATGGCGACGCAGGACCTGGGCACGGGCTGCCGCACGGTGATCACCATTGTTGCTGCTGACACCCTCGGCATCCCCATGGAAAACATCAAGCTGCTGATTGGCGATAGCCGATATCCCGTCTCCGGCGGCAGTGGTGGCAGCACGACCACCGGAGGCGTGAGCTCCTCCACGCGGCGAGCCGCAGTCGACGCCCGCGATCTGTTGT
>CAZDYZ010000325.1:0-2956 GCA_964509525.1 uncultured Acidobacteriaceae bacterium | reverse complement strand
TCGGCGCTTTGCTTCAACTGCACCAGCCGGCTGATCACCTCTGCCGGCGCGACGATCCAGCCCAGCCGTAATCCCGGCGCCATGACCTTGGAGAAGGTGCTCAGATAGATGACGTTCCCCAGATGATAGCCGCTGTCGCGTTCGAGGTTGATGCGATCGAGCACGACTAGAGGGGGAATGTGCTCGCCCTCATAGCGCAATTGCCCGTAAGGGTCGTCCTCGATAATGGGAATGCCGTACTTGTCTGATAGCCTCACCAGCTCATCACGTCGACTACGCGACAGCGTGACCCCGCCCGGATTCTGGAAATTGGGCAGGATGTACATAAACTTCGGTCCGGAACGCAACGCCTTCTCCATCCCGCCGGTTTGCAGTCCTTGCTCGTCGATGGGAACGGTCACGTATTCAGCACCCATCAGGTCGAACGCTTGCAGGGCACCGAGATACGTGGGAGATTCCACCAGAATCCGATCCCCGCGGTTGATAAGCAGCTTGGCGATGAGATCCAATGCCTGTTGTGAACCGGAGGTAATGAGTACGTTATCCACCGTCGCGATAATGCCGTAACGTCTCATTTGCGCCACGATCAGTTCGCGTAAGGGCAGGAAGCCTTCGGTGGGACCGTACTGCAATGCAGCAAAGGCCTGTGCCGATAAGACCTGCTGACAGGCTTCCTGAAACCGTGCCACGGGGAACACCTCTGGTGCCGGTAAACCGCCGCCGAATGAGATCACCTCGGGACGCTGGGTGAGCTTGAGCAACTCACGAATGATTGAACTCTTAGCCGATTTGGTGCGCTGTGCATAACGGTGCGCCCAGGGCGCTGCCATGCGACACCTCCCCTGTTACACTTTAACGTAGCCCAGCCAGCATTCCTTGTCTGTGACGGCTGACACTGGCGGCAGGTTGGGGCCAGGGATCAATCCCTCAGCAGTGTGGGCACCATCGATGAGCGAGATTCTTCACGGTATGATCCGGACCTGCTCCCCATTCTTGATCATATTGGTGCCGCTGGTTACAACCCGATCTTTCGGATTCAGTCCTTGCAAGACCGCGATCATGTTTCCGTAGGTGTCACCCAAACGGACGTCCTGGGTGTGCACCTTGACCGTGTCTCCAACGCCCTCCGCCACGTACACCGCAAAACCATTCGGGTTGTCGGTGCTGCGCACTACGGCGGTCAAGGGAACCACTGCCACCCGACCCATGGGCTGTCCGGCGCCGATCGTAATCGAAGCAATCATGCCCGCTTTGAGCAGGTTCCGCGGGTTGTCAATTCTGACCTCGACCGAGTAAACGCGACTCTTGGGATCGGCTGCCGCCGAGATGGACGTAACATGGCCCGAGAAACTGTCCGGCAACGCTTCCGTGGTGATCGTTTGCGGACTGCCCAGCTTGACTCGATCGATCGCTGTATCAGGGACGCCAAACACGGCTTTCACCGAGCGCGTGTCAGCCAAGGAGAAGCCGTTGGTGGCCGGTCCAACCAGGGTTCCAACGTCAACATTCCGCTTGAGGACCCAGGCGTCAAAGGGTGCTTTTAATTGGCAATAGCCGAGGGCAATCTGCGCTTCCGCAACCGAGGCTTGTGCGCTCTCGACCGCAGCTTGCGTGCTCTGAAACTGCGCGTTGGTATCGTCGTAATCCGGCTTGGTGGCAGCCCCTACTGCGTACAGTGCTGACACGCGACCAAACGACAGCTTGGCCCTTTCGTGGTCGGCCTGCGCTCGCTCCAGTTGTGCTTTGGCTTGGTTCAGCTTCTGTTGGTAATCATCCGGTTGCACGGTGGCGAGTACCGTTCCTTGGGTGACATGATCGCCCTGGTCGATGTTGCGAATGTGGCCGTCGGCGTCGCGCACTTGCCTTATGCTCATCAGGTAACCGCTGGACTTAAAGGCCAGGTCCACCTGTTGATAAGGCTGAATATTGGCAGAATAGGTATTGCCGATGCTGGTGTCGATGGTCTGCACCTCTGCAGTGCGTACAGGCACGAGCGCCGGTCGTTCCGATGTCGCCTTGCCGCAACCGGAGAGTATGGCCGCAGTCGAAAACACGACCAGCGTCCGCAATGCGATCGAGTCGAGCTGGCGCTGTCGCGCGCTGTGCATGGGCTTATTCCTCGCCGATGGCTTTCTGGAAGTTCGCCTTCGCGGTCCAGAACTTGGCCATCGCCTCGTTGTAGTCTGCGTTAGAGCTTTCCACCGCGGCCTGTTGTTGCAGCACATCACGCAGAAGAGCGGTCTGCTGCTGATACTGGTGAGTGACCTCGCGCAACTTCTGGGTTGAGGCCTCTTTCTTTGCCGTCGCCACCGACACTGCGACACGCGCCTCGTGCAGGGAGCGGAAGGTTGTATCCACGTTGATCAGGATCTGCGCCTTGGTATCGTCCAGGCTGAGTTTGCTTTGCTCCACGGCAATGACTTTCTCATTTACCTCATGCTTGCGGCGGTTCCAGTCGAAGGGTTCCCAGTTGAATTCGATCCCGAGGCCCATGACGTTGGTAGGGACAAAGTTGACCCCGAACGGAGAAAGATAGTGAAAGGACGCGGCGAGGTCAGGCAGATACTGCGCTTTCACCTGTCGTCGGGCATTGTCGGCCTGCTGCACCGTAATCTCGGCTTCTTTCACTTTTGGATGCTGCTCCAGAGCCAAGGCCTGCGCTGCCGGAAGGTTCTCTTCGACTCCGGTCAATTCGGTTGGATTCACGGCGCGCAATTTGGTGTTGATGTCGCGGCCGAGCAAATTGTTCAGAGTTTCTTTTGCCGACGCTAGCTTGTCCTGATACTGGAGGAGTTTGAACTCCTGATCCGCCAGCTTGGCCTTCACCTCGAGACTCTCGGACTTGAGCACGACTTGTTCCGCCACATACTGGGTGGAGATGCGATCGAGTTCCTGGTACTGCTTGATGCTCGCGTCGGTCGCTGCGATGGCGTTCTGGATCTCGACGATAGAGTAA
>CAZDYZ010000324.1:0-2323 GCA_964509525.1 uncultured Acidobacteriaceae bacterium | reverse complement strand
ACGAGTGTTTCTTCATCACTTCGCGGATGCGCTGCAACATAAACCATGCCGTCGTTTGCGTCACTCCCAGAGAGCGGCCAAGTTCATGAGAACTGATACCGTTTTTCGCATTCGCCAGAAGCCAAAACGCCGTCATCCACTTGTCAAGGGTAATAGGCGAATCTTCCATGATCGTCTTGACCTTGATCGTGAACTGACGTTTGCAGGCATAGCAGAACCACAGACGGCGGGTCTTAACAAACGAGTTTTTTACTTTCCCGCAGCGCGGACACACAACATTGCCATCTGGCCAGCGCAGTTTCTTGGCGTATTCAAAGCAGCGGTCAGGGTCGGCAAAGTAGGCAATCGCTTCTTGCAGCGTCTTAGGTTCGGGCATGGCGTTCGGACCTTCGATACCCCAAACGATACCATAAGCGCACATGTGTGTCAACTAGTTTATTGCCCGATCCAGGGGATCGGAGCTAAAATATTGTTTCTAAAGCACTTATACGTAAAATATTGAATTTACAGGAGTTAGGTTCGATTTGTCGATTTGTCTCACAAACGCCTGCAAATTCATAGGTCCTGCTCGCAAAATCTTGAGCCACAGGGAGTTGCGGGATCGATGCCGGTTTCGGTTCGTAGTGGGGCGTTGATTTCCAAGTTGTCAAAGAACAGAATTCTCACGCTTCGGCGGGAGCGATGTCTTTGCAAGTCTAGACTGCGATGTGCACAATAGATGTGACGGATGACCTAGAAACGCCTGTGGAAATGTTCGGCGCGTGAAGATCAAAGTCCCCGTCCTGTCTCTGCCGAAGGGCGGCAGAGACTAAGGACGGGCTGGCGACGGCACGGCTGAGGGCATGTCAATTCGGATGCCGTTGTTTCCAGTCCTTTACGAACGGTATGAGGTTGGCGGCATCATCATTGAGATACTCTACGACCCAGTATTCTATGTCGCTGAAACTACAGGCGAGATTGGAAGCGACAGAAAAGAGGGATTCCGTCCGGATCATCTCGCGGTCGAGCGACTGCAACGCCTTGTCTACTTCCGATTGGATGATCGCTGCGTCCGCGTCATGCATCGAATTTCTCCAAATCTCGTAGGGTTCCATACTCATTAGATGTCAGGCGGGCTTAACGGCACCCTTCGGCGCTCTTCGCTTGCTCAGGGCAGGCTAAGAACAGAAGTCGTGCCCTTCCCGAGCCCTGCTCGAACTTGAATCTTGCTCCAACCCTGCCGCTGAAAAGCGAGGCGGCTGTCTCTAGATGGTTGTTGCCGATGACGTCTCATACCGATTCTCACGATAGTAGCGGGTGAAAATCAGGGCTACGACCAGCAACGCAATCGGGCACAGGATGCTGGCCTCGGGGCCGACTGTGCCGCCGGTTAGCCAACGCGGTCCGCTGAACGCGGAACTCAGCACATTGTGGTAGGGCACGATGCCGCTATCGCGAACTCCGTAGAAAGACTGTCCCCAGTCCCAGGCGGCGTGGAAGCCGACCGCGATCCAGAGATTTCCAGTCCGCCGCAGGAACAGACAGAATAAGAGCCCGAACATTCCAGCGGACACGGCGCCCACTGCGGTCTCATTGGGATTGAAGTAGTGACCGAAACCGAACAGGAAGGACATCACCAATGCTGCGGGCCAGAAGCCGATTCCGGAAGCGAGGGTGTACTGGATGTATCCGCGATTCAGGAATTCCTCAAACAGTCCAACCAGGAGGAAGGCTATTCCCCACGCGAGCATTGAGGATAGGATCGCCGTCCCGTGAAGAGCCAGGCCGGTAACGCGGAAACCGTGCAGCAGAAACATGGTCAGCAGGGTGCTGCTGAGCGCCAAGAAACCCGATCCGGCGCCGATCCAGCAGTCTTTTCCCAGAGCGTGACGGAGGGGCAAACCGTAATCACTGAATTTGCGATGCTCGATTTTCCCCATGATCAAAGCAGCGACGCAGAGGAGCAAGAAAGCCGTGCCTTCCCCTTTGGACATCAGGAGCGGCGTGATGGTAAGTTCGGCGGCGTGCCTCCGGGCTTCCCGCAAACCTTGAACACCGCCAGCGCGGATGAGCACGAAGCTGCCGAGCAGCGCGACCACAAGGGCGATGAAGATGAGCAAGCGCCAGCCTGCACGCAGGCCGCCGGGTCCGACGAAGATTGTTTTCAAACCGGATGTGGGATGGGCGCGGTTCTGTGAGAGTTCAGTTGACAATACGGGCACGGGTTCAGTGGCATTCAGTGTATTTGCGAGCGTCATTTTTTCTCCTATTCAGTTATCAGGTACCAGACAATCAGAACTACGTAGACCACGGCTACGGACAGGACTACTGCCGACAGAGCAGG
>CAZDYZ010000323.1:0-18654 GCA_964509525.1 uncultured Acidobacteriaceae bacterium | reverse complement strand
ACGATATCGCCCTGGATGAAGCGAGGCTCGATAGCATCAGGGCGTTCTGGAATGATCTCGTCGGTATCGAGAATGGCGCGAACGCGATCGACGCCCACGGCGGCCTGTGCAATCGCGTTAGTCGTAGTGGCCAGATCCTTCACCGGCTTGAAAAATTTGCTGAGGTAGGACAGATAAACGGTAAGAGTTCCCACGGTCATTGCGTCCCTAAGAATGAGGGCCGCCCCGCGCCACAGCACTACGCCTGTGCAGAGCGCGACAATTACGGTCACGATAGGCGAAAGCAGTGACTTTACCCGGCGGGCAGCCAGAGCGGCACTCACCGTAGCCTCGCTTACTTCTTTCAGTGCCTCCTGCTCAGTATCCTGCCGTCCGAACGCTTTGACCACCCGCATCGATTCCAGACCCTGCTGCACGACGGCGACGATTTCGGCCTGCTCCTTGCGCACTTGATGTGTCGCCTTCTTCACCGCCTTCTTGAATCGGGATACGAAAAATAACAGGAACGGAGTCACCGCGAGCGCAATCAGAGTGAAGTCCCAGTTCAGCCAGAACATCAGCCCGAGCATGGCGACAATGGTGAACAGATCCACCAGAATATTCAGGGTTGAGGAGGAAGCAAAACCCTGTATGGTCTGGATATCGGTGGTCATCGTGCTCAGAAGATTGCCGGTCTGGTGGGAGTCGTAGTAACCAAGGGAAAGCCGCTGCAGATGATGATAAGTCCGCAGCCGCAGATCGTTGGCTACCCACTGGCCGACGCTTTCGGTGTAGTAGTTATCGATGTAGGTCGCGATCGCGCCCAGCAGCGCGATCACTACGAACGCCAGTGCCGCCAGGCCGGCGACCTGCAACCGGCTGCCGCCATCGAGCATCGGCCGTACCAGGTGATCCAGCCAGGGCGACATTTTGCGGCTGCCGACGACATTGTCAATGATGATCTTCAGCGGCCACGGCCCCGCCAGGCTCATTCCCGTTTCGACCAGCATGGCGAGCAAGATAATGGCGAGTTGGCCACGGTAGGGACGAATCAGCTGGCGAATAAGGCGAAACATGGGTTCAACTCCTGCTATTCGCTCAGAATAGCCTCCCAATTTGGAAGAAGAACTTATGATGCCCGGTATCTCCGTAGGCGTAGGCCGCTTCCACCGGCCCGAAAATCGTGTTGACTACAATGCCTGCCGCGCCATCAGTTGGGAAACCCGACGCCTTGTTCACCATCGAGTAAGGCGGCCCATAAACCTGCGCGGCCTCATAGACGCCTAGGAAATAGACGCCGCTGCCCAGCAGGGGTGGCAGCCTCGCCAGTTGCCGTAAATATCCCAACTGAAACAGGAAGTACTTGTCCATCAATAGTTCATTGATCCCATACGAGACCAGACGCGACGCCCCTCCCAAAGAAAACTGGGGCAGCCCGGTGTTGTAGTAGTTGAAGGTTGTTCCGGCAAATCCGTTTAGAAAGACCGAGGACGGCTCGTTCAGCCGGAAGAAATTCTGCGAGGCGATTTCCGCCACCGGAAACGGTTTGGGCGCCAATGGACTGGCGTTCGTCCAGTAAAAATCGGCCTGGAGGTTCTGACCGGAGCGAGGAATTACAGGATCGTCAAAGTTAATCAGCTTGTATTGAATTCGCGTGTCGCCGTAGGCGCCGGAAAAGGTAGGCAGCTCGTTCCGGTTTCCGATTTGCGGCTCGAAGTGTTTCCACCCGCCCTCGTAGCCGACACGCAGTTCGCCTTTGTTGCCGAACTGGTAGCCCGCATCGATGCCCCCACCCAGGTTGGTTTGGCGATAAATCGAAACCAGTTTGTTGTCGGTGTAAATGTAAAAGGGATCGTTATCGGCCAGTCCTCGGGGCGCGACGAACCAGTGGGTCGTCGGCGTAAAGGGATGGTAATACTCCGACCTCAGCCCGTACTCAGAGAACAGAATGAAGTCATTACGCCATTCCGAGCGGTAGCCTCCGAGGTCGAGCACCGTGACTCTCGCGCCCAGATCGAAGGTGACGTTCTTCAAACTCGATCCGTCGACCAAGATGAGCGGCCGAATGATCGTCGTGCCATAGGCGTTTTCCTCGGCCTTCACCAAAAGGCCCTGCTCGCCATTGCGCTCCACGAATTGATAGCTGAGGGAGGAGAATCGCCCAAACCCCTTCAAGCGCATGATGTCCTGGTCTATTTGGTCAAAGTCAATGGGTTTACCCACCACGTCTGCCATTTGCTTTTCGACCCGCTCCGCGAGATATCCACTCACCCCGGCGACCTGGACAAACATGGGGACGGGATTGTCGCGGCGGCGGGATGCGCGATTAGCTAGGTATTGCTTCCAGGCGGCGTCATCCACCGCCAGGGTCATCAGCACCTTGGCCTTCGCGGCAGCGGCGTCGTACCCGGCCTTGATGATCGCGTCTGCGTCGTTGAAACTTAACGCGCCCCATTTCTCCACCGGTACCGAGACCAGAATGTCGGCGGTTTCGATGTTGTGCAGTTCGTTGGCGTTGATCATGACTGAGAGCGAATCGCCCAGGACCGCGAACGACGACAGACTGGCATTCGGAGTTGTCGGCGCCTCCGCCAGGTGGATGGCCAGCGTCAGATCGGCGCCCATCTCTTTCGCCACGTCAACCGGGATGTTGTTGAGCAGTCCGCCATCGGCGTAAATGGCATCCTTGGTCCGAACCGGTGTGAAGATTCCGGGGAGGGACATGGTGGACCGCAGGGCCAGGGACAGTGACCCGCTGCGGAAAACCTTTTGCTTGCCGCTGACCAAGTCGCTGGCTACGCAGGCGAACGGAGTAGGGAGATCGTTGAAGCTCTTGATTTCCGAGTACGGAGCCGCGATCTTATCGAGAATCAGCGTAACCTGCTGGCCGGAGTTTAAGCCCGAGGGAAACTGCAAGCCTTTGCGTATTCCAAATTCGAGGGTGTTGGGATAATCGCGCTCGTCCTCCTTGCGACGGAAGGAGAGGTCATTGAAGGGAGTTCGCGGAGACAGCACCTCGTCCCAGGGGATTCCGCTTACGATGTGGCGCATTTCTGCGGCATTGTGTCCGGTGGCGTAAACGCCGCCGACCAGGCCGCCCATGCTGGTGCCAGCAACGTAGTCTATGGGGATGTGATGCTCCTCGAGCCAGGTAATGACTCCGACGTGAGCGAGTCCCAGCGCGCCGCCGCCTTGTAATACCAGACCAACCTTGGGGCGCTGCCCAGTCCCGGCCGTAGGAGGGCTTTGGCTCAGGCCAAAGGTTGAGGTAATGCATACGAGGATAAGTGCCAGGAAACTTCTCAGTTGACATGTCATACGGCGACGAGCCCTTTCAGTATTGATATGGGTCTTGCCTAATGTTCCTCGTGCAAGGCATTCGGTATGCTTTCAGTTCTTCTGACATCGTTACTTCTCAGAATCCGACCCGCCCGACTCGAATCAGCGCCGACCAATCGGGAGAGTTATCCGCCGCCTGGCCAGCGGCATTAATGTGCTCGCGCTTCTTCAACTCCGGGAACGGGAGTCCGCCCGTGACCAGTCGCCCTCGGTTGTACAGCAGCTCATCCAGCGTGCCGTTGAGCAGGAGCTGGTAGTTCCAGGGCTGCGGATTCTTGACATCCGCGGCGATCTGGGTATCGAGCGTCGTGGTGCAGTTACGTGTCATCGCGTTATACCACTCGGGATGATCTCTCAACTGGTTCAGGTAATCGGCATAGAGGAGGAATATTCTTCGCGCCCTCTCTGCCGACACAGTGGTGCGATACATGGACACTTGCTCGTCTTTGCGGTAATTGGTGCGCAATCGAATTACATCTCGCTCATCCGCTGTGATGAAAATGAGCTCATACTGCCGAAAGAATCCAAGGATCGCCGAATACTCCTGCCCGACCTTGTAGCGCGCCTCGATCGAGAACGCGATATGGTCGTTGTCCCCGAACTGAAAGCTGACAATCGGGTGGCCGATATACTTCGGGCCCCACGTGGTGAAGAAAAAGTCGGCATAACGAAGTTGCGACAGATACACCGTCCGGTCACTCCAGCAATCCGTGTAGTCTTTCTTGGTGCGGTAGTCGCAGTTGCGCAGGTTATGGATCGTGATCCGGTCTCCGTTCGTGTCGATCCAGGTGGTTCGAGCTGCGTCGGCTTGCCAATCGCCTTGGTTTGACGGCTTCAGGTTTAGCCACCACAGCAGCACAATGCAGAAGCCGGCCAAAAGAAGCACTGCGGCCCAAATTCGTGGTTTGACCGTTACCAGCGCCGCGATAACCCCGACAACGTAAATCACGGCGAGCGGCACTCGCAATGCTGCGATTCGGAAGTCCACGTAAAGGGCCGCCACTGCCCACACAGTCTGCAGCGCGACGATGAACCACAGGATGATCAACCCAAGCATCCGCAGCGCCCGGAACCAGCCTGGCGTGACATGTGCTGGAGCAGCAGTAATATTCATTGCCTTACCGACTTTGAAGTTGGACCCTGGTTTTCACTTTGCTTAAATAGCGTCGCCGCGCCATGCCGACAAGCAAGCCGAGGGGGCTTGCCTATCTCTAGCTGAGCATAGCTTTCGTACGCTGGCATGACTTGGCAGCGCAATGTTACCTGCGGTACATCTAAGACTTTGGCGGATATTCCTTGAACATTTTTGAAATCGCCGTATTGACTTGGTCCAAGAGCTTGTTGGGGTTGTGGGCGGCGAGATTGTCTTGCGCCATACCGCGCCACACCAGTTTCTTCGCGGCAAAATCAATGAGATCAACTACCAACTGCCCCTTGTGGATGGTCACGGTAGTGTTGCCATACATTCCGATAAGGGCAGGTCCCGAGAGACTGGGATCAAAGGGGGGAACGCCGCCGGTCGCTGCATACAGTGGATCATTGGTGTAATAGGTACTCTCCTGGTCTACCGCGCCATAAACCTGGATGACGAGGTCGGGGTTGCTGGGAACGAGCTGCAGCCCTTTGGCTTTCATCTGATCTTCGATGGCACCTACGACGTCAGCCGCGAGCATGGGATGCGCTACCGCGCCATGCGGCACCCAGGAGTAGGTCTTGAACTTGGAAAAGTCAATGTTTTTGTCCGGAACCGCGATGTGGATCTTTTGCGCCTGCGTGCCCAAAGACAGAACCACGACCAGCACTAGAACCCGAGCTACTCGGGGGGAAGACAGGGTTGGGTTTCGCATGATCATGTCGACTCCGGCGAATGGCGACCACAACCGGGTCGCCCGCAACATTAGGACCACCCGACCTTAAGGCTGCAACATCTCTTGCTCGTAGCCCCTTAGGATCGCCTGCAGGTCAAGCTCGGCCATGGTCCGCACCGACAAGCAGGCACGACAAACACCGCCGGGACAGGCGGCCTCAGGTTCATAGCAACATCTGCAAACATGGGCGGGGCCGTGCGGGATGAATCCCTCTCTCCCCCAGACAAGGCTGCGGATCGGGCGGAAACACGGCCGAACGCTCCAAGCTGCGGACGCTCAACAGTACCGATTTCAACATAAGGTTAATCCGCATAGTGCTTTCACAACTGCTCCTAAGCTCTAACTCTTCGGCCACTGCTTGAACATTTTCTGCACCGCTTTCTCCACCATTTGCTGGTTCTTGTTTCCATTGTTGTTCAAAGTATTCTGTGCGATGCCGCGCCAGACCAGTGCCTGAGTCTTCGCATTGTACAGGTCGACAATCATGGTGGCTTCTACGTTCTGCTCGGGACTGATTCCACCCATTCCTCCACCGATGCCACGCATGCCCCAGGCGCTGTAGGAGGTCTGTTGCCTCATGCCACCGTTGGCTGTGAGGATCAGATCAGGATTCTGATTCTCCTGCACCATCTGCAGGCCCTTGCTCTGCATGGCTGCATTGATGTCCTGTTGTGCCACCTGCGCCAGGATCGAATTCTGGATCTGATTAGTGTTGTTGGAGCCCCAAGCGTAGGTATGGAACTGCGAAAAAGAGACACCGTGATCGTAGTTAACCGACACCTGCTGGGCCCAGACCGGGGGCACAAGAAGCAGGCCCAAAGCGCATATCGCTAATGCTGCGGCTTTCATTCAATCCTCCTAACGTTGTGTAACGTATCGCTAGTCTTGTCAATTTCCACTCCGCTGAATTAGCGGGCGGCTTAGCGTCGGCCAGCGAAGCCACCGCCACCAAAACGACTGCCACCACCTCCCCAGCGATCGGCTCCACCACCCCAGTGGTCGGCTCCACCACCACCGAAGCCTCCGGAGTGCTGATATTGTGAAAAGCGCTGGCTTTGCTCGGCACCGCGCGCACGGTTCTGCGCTTCCTGGTTCAGGTCACCGTAGGAGGAGCCAGTTGGATGGTAACCGCTCTCCCCACTAGGCCGTTGCTGATCGTAGCTCTGGGCCTTCTCTTGCGTGCCCGAATAACTGGGTGTAGTACCGGTCGTGTGCCCCTGGGCGTAATTTTGCGCTGAAGTTGTGGTCGGCTTTTGTACATTGTTCCAACTGCCGTTGTTGTATGTCTGCCAGCCTGAACCAGTGCTCTTGTAGACGTTGCCGTCGTGGGCAGCATACATATCACCACTTGATGTCTTGCCGACTGCTGAATTGCCATAGGCGGTGCTGGTAGCGGCAGCCTTCCCTCCACTGGAGGTTTGCGCTGTACCTACCGAACCATAAGCATTGCTGGCGTGTTGGGTATACGCCGTCTCACCGTTCTTGTTGTACACGGATTGTCCCCAGGATCCGTAGGCGTTTGAACCCTGCCGGGTCGCAGCCGACGCCCCGGTGTAGGGGTTATAGGCTTCTGCAGCGCTCCGCGTACCGTAGGGCGTGGATTCGGTGGCACCGCGAGCGTATGTGCCGGTGTTCGGATTGTAGGACGCTCCCCAATGGGCGCTGCCATAGGGTCCATAGGCCGATCCTCCCCATCCGTACGCCCCGGTATAAGGGTTATACGCAGTGTGATAGCCGTAGGTAGCAGCATAAGGGTAGTAATACCCTCCAGATACATAAGGCGGATAGTAGTAACCAGTGCCGCTGGCCACGATGGCACCAACCGCAGCGCCGGTGACGAAGGCTCCCAGATAGCCCGCGGTATAGCTGGCCGTGACCGCCCCGTTCGCAGCCGGCTCCTGGGTCACATAGATTACGTTGTAGACCGGCGAACTGGGTGGGATCGTGTAGATCACCTGAGGCACCGTCTGCGCCACCTGCCACGGTCCTTGCGCGCTGAAGGAAACGAACCACACCCCCTGGTAACACAGGTAGTACTCGTTGCCGACCTGTATCACTTTGTTAGGCGTGTTGACGGCGTAGGACATCGTCGTGCCCTGGATCGGCTGGAACTGGGGCGCGCCGACGTAGGAGACCTTCACCTCATTCGCCGCCGCGGGGGTCACCGTGGCAGTGGTGGGAACCTGCGCAATCAGCACTGCGTCTTCCGCTTCCGGCGTTCCCGGAACCGATGCCAGTACGCTCCCTGCAGGACTGTTGGGCGGGATCTGGGCAAAGTCCGGCGGCAAGCTAAAGGTCGCAAACGTCCATGGCCCAAGCGCACTGGTGGAGGTAAACCAGCGGCCTTGAGTCAGATAGTAGAAGGCTCCCGTCGGCGCGTACTTGAACACAGCACTGCCAGTGTTGGATGCGTACGAAAGTTGTGTGCCTGGTATCGGGGTCCACTGTGGCGGGCCGCCAAAGACAATGATTTCCGCGGGAGTTTCACTATAGTAGACAGCCGGGAAATTGGTCGCACTGCCCGGCGGCGGCGGGATGAAGCCCTTCAGGCTGGTGAAATTCGGGTTCTCGAGTACCTTCGACATGTCTTTCGGCAGTTGGCTCGTCGGCGCCCAGCTGACCTGCAGGCTGGGGCTGGTTAGCCAACCTTTGCCATCGAACAAAAAGTACCTGGAACTGGAGGGTTCGACAAACAACGGCCAGTTGGCATTCACGATGAACTGCAGGTTCGAATTCGCAATAGGTGCTGTTACCGGCGCCCCATTCACCTGAAGCAGGATCGCCGGACGCATGCTGATGAAGATCACCGGGGGATCGTTCTGAACTTCTGCCTGGGGCGGAGTCTTCGTCTTCTTGAGGCTCGCTACTAACCGGTCCAGCGAGATGGTCATGGTAGCCGCGGGGTTGAGGAATTCCTTCATCAACTGGTCCATCTGCGCTGTGGTGGCGGGATCGAGCGAGGGAAACGAAATGCTCGTAACCTTGGGATTGCTGAGGAAGACGGTGTGCTCGTCCATATTAACCGCGGACTGCAACTGGATGGTCACCACCCCGACATGGGTCTTGCCGCCGGTTGGCGTCAGCGCAAAGGCCAGGCGCGCGTCAACCTGCCTGTAGTCCTTCCAGTCGTCGACCTGCGGCTGGTAAAGAACCAGCTTTCCGCCTGGTTTCGTAATCTCTCGCGGCCATCCTGGGTCCTGCGCGGGGCTCAGCGTCGCGAACAGCAGAACCAGCAGGAAAGGGTACAACGAAGCCGCTGGTAACTTGCGTGACTGCCTATTTTGCATGGATCAATGCACCTCCTTCGTAAACCACCCAGCCTGGCCAGGCGGGCAACATTTGTACCACGGATTGGTACACCATGGGGGAGCGCCCATCGCCGGATTCCGCGCCCCGAGGCATCGGCGCGGTTGATTTCCCCCAAAGCTATCCCAGCGTCCATGATGGCGGAACTATCAACTTTAGTAGGACAGCAGTGAAAAGTTCGCAGCCGTCCTTGTGCACCGATTGCTTCGCAACGGCAGGCAAAATAGCGCTCTGGCGACTCTCCTCACTTGGCATGTTGTGGCAAAGCTCTGTTGGGATGTATGCAGGAGAACCGAAATTATCTCACGACGAGGCCATCTGCCGCTTGATGGCGTATTCCAGGAGCTCGGCATTGGTCTTGATGCCGAGGATCTCCATCATACGGTACTTGTGGAAAGCCACGGTGCCTGGCTTGAGGTCAAGAACCCCGGCTACTTCCTTCATCGACATGCCCTCTGCCAGCAACTGCAGGATCTCGCTCTGCCGCTTGGTGATGCGCCTTTGGTCGGTGTGGGATTTCCCCTGGTTGATGAGGAAGGTTACGGTCTCCTTGGCGATGAGCGGCGAGAGGTAGGATTCGCCCTGTACTACCTTCCGAAGTGCAGTCACCAGCTCCTCTGCGGCCGAATGCTTCAGAACGTAGGCAGAAGCGCCTCGCCGGAAGGCGTCCGCCGCGACGTCGGCGGCTGCATTCATGGTTAGAAAAACAAGCTTGACTGACGGCAAATTGTGCTTGATCTGTTCCGCCGCATCGAGCCCATTCAAGTGGGGCATGGAGATGTCCAGTAGAATCACATCCGGCTTGAGGGAAAATGTGGATTTGACCAAGCTGCGGCCATCGGTCACAATGCCAACCACTTCGAACTCTGGTTCCAAAAGGACCTTGCAGGCCTCGGCCAGTAGTCTGTGGTCATCGGCGATCAGCAGGCGCGCCAAAGGTTTACGCTCCATGAGCGAACTCTTCCCTAACTCGAATGTTTGTGCGCCCCTGCACGACCGCGATCCGCGAGCTGACGGCGACGCGGTTACAGCCATATTGTGCCCCTAAGCCCGGAAAAAAGCGAATTCACCTGGCTGCTCCTAAGATAGCAGAACCCAGCGGACAGTTCCTTGCTCAGGGGTGCAGAAGCTTGAAAACATGAGCTTGGCGGAGGATGGGGATAGCTTGCGGGCGCTGCTGAAAAGATTCTGGCGCCGCCATCGGCGACGCCAGCAAGTTTAGGTGCGAGTTGTATTGGGAGCTGTTGCCTACTTCCCACCCAATGTGAAGTTCAAGCCGGCGACGTACTTGAAGTTGTTCTGATGCGTGGAGTAGCCGGCGATGTGATTCGAGCCAAAGTGGGTGTACAGATAGTCCACCTCGACGGGACGGATCTGAATATTCTTTCCGATCGGAACATCCAAACCACCGCCGTACTCCATGGCAAAGCCGTTGTTGTTCCCGCTGGCCTGAACCTGCTGCAAGTTGCTGATAATCGAGGCATAAGCGTTGGTATGGGCCGCACCAAACAATGCCTCTCCAAAGGGCTGGAACATGCCAGAGTGTTTCTTTACCTGGGGTCCGAACATGTAGGTGAACACATTGCCGTTCACGTTATAGAACGCCGGGAGATCCAGGTTCTTTATCTGATTCCTCAGACCGCTACCCTGCGTATATCCAAAGAAATCGGCCTTGATCCCGACCCAGTTGGTGACGTTATACACAAACCCGCCGCCGCCACCGAAGACGTTGAAGCTGGTGATCGGTGACAGATTGGGGTGAACATTAACGAACGAGAAGCCCACAGGTATTTCGATCGTTGGATACTCATTCTGCGCGAAGGCAGTGATGCTGAGCAAAAACATGAACCCAACCAACAAAACCAACTTGTTTTTCACTGATAATCTCCTCTGAACCTTAGTTTTGATCTCCGCCATCGTCACATCTCGCCGTGGACGACGCACCACTCCTCGTGTTACCAAGGTTTGAAACCATCGTACCGGCGAGTGCAATCAGGCGGGAACTGCCAAAACTGCAAGTACCGTCATGTAAAAATGCAGAACACGGCCCTAGAACTCGGCCAACGCGCTGAATTTCTACTTTTTTAACCTGGCGACAGAATCTGAATCGCCCGCACCAACGGCGACGGCGACCCTACCGCCTCCCTCCAAATTAACCGGATGGTTATATTATCCTCTCACACGGCTAACCGGGATGCAAATCGCAAGGCGTGGTCTCAGCGGACGTCCGCGCCCTTCAAAGTTTTTAAGTTATTGATAAAACATTACTTAGCCTACAGAAATCGGGCAGTTGAAGCCTCCCCCGGAACAAAAGTAGTTAATGCACGGCCTGTCGCACCATACCCTCAAGGCGCCAAACGGGTGGGTGGTCCCCCGGGTTGGGAGAGCGGTAGGTTTGCGGGCTAGACCTCACCGCTTCTCGAGCCCGGCTACGGCTTGATGGCCGGTAACTGGGAGGCAATCTGCACATTAAAGAGGCTGTCCAACCGCCTGTCCAGTTGCATGAACAGCGCCGCCTTCGTGCCCGCGAGTACTTGCTCGAACTTTGGCAGATATTGCATTCGCATGCTGATGATCGTTTGATCCGCTTCGGCCAACAACTTCACCATGCTATCGGCTTCGCCCGGAGTCATGGTCTTGTAAACCTTCGCATATTGCTTAACCAGCCCGAAGCGTGTGTCGTTCACTTTGCGGACCTCGGCAGCGTACTCGTCATAGAGTGGCCAAAAAGCCGCAGCTTCGCTGTCGGTGAACTGCATGTTCTTGGTAATGATCTGTTTGGCCTGCGCCTGAAGGTTCGTTCTCAGCAGGGCGACATCTTTGTCGTTCACCGTTGGCAGCGGGGTGCTGTAAGTCTGGGCCGGCAGTGGGCTGCTCTCCCACAAGAACACCCCAGCCAGCATAATGGCAGCTGCAATGGCTCGGTTCCACATCACTACTCCTCGGTAAGCCGCGAATTGGGAAAAAAGCCCGAGAAGACTGAAAACCGCTCGGGTAAAAATAATAGGCCCGCTACAGGCTGGAGTGCTACGGCGTCGGCACTGTTAGCGACAAGGTTCCGCCGCTATCGTTATGCCTGTTGTTACTGTTTCACCATCGGAATCATGGAAGCCACTTGCAGGTCGATCAGCAGGCTGATCCGACGGTCTATCTGGAAGAACAGTGCGGCCTTCTTGCCGGGCAAGACCGCCTCGAATTTCGGCATCCATTTTATTCGCTGAGCGACAACTTGCTCGTCGGTGGATTCCCATCTCGAGATCAAGCTCTTCGCCTGGGCATCGGTCATGGTGTCGTAAGACTGGGCGTACTCCTTGATCAGAGCGTAACGGGTGTCGTTGACTCTGATGTTCTCCTGCGTGTAGGCGTCGTAAACCGGCCAAAACCTGGTGGCTTCAGCATCCGTTAGTTGCATGTTAGCAGCTATGAGTTGCTTCTTTTGAGAGCGGATATCCTGCCGCAATAATTGGATGTCCTGGTCGCTGATCGTTGGGGCAGTTTGCTGTTGGGCAAGCAGGCGTGACGCCTGAACAATGAGGGCACCAGTCAAAATCATCGCTACGGCAGTGCGCTTCAACATTGCGTCTCCTTCTTGATGAGCTGCTCATCTTGACTTTTGATCTCCGCTCTCTTGCCATGAGACGACCTCCATGGCCACCAGTCGTGCGATTAGTACCGCGAGGTAAAGCTGCCCGGTCAGGGCTTCTCCCACCGAAAGCATGCGCGCGATGGGTAGCTCCGCAGTGATGTCTCCGTAGCCTACGGTAGTGAGTGTTACAAAGCTGTAATAGAGCCATTCCACAGCACTGGACATATCTCTGCCGGGGACATTAAACGATCCCGGATGTAGAACCGCTACGATGTGGTAGGCATGGGCCCACACGGATCCAAACAGCAAGTACACAGCTATTGCGCCTTGAATACGGTAGGAGTTGACCGGGCCCTTGCGAAAGATTTGCGTTAGGAGAACCAGTGCGATCACCAGGATTGCGACAAGCGTCGCTCCGTCAGCCCATAGTGCCAAGGTGGGGTTCGGCTTCAGGTACACCGTCCAACGCACGGCGATGGCGACGCTTCCCACCAAGCCGGACAGCGCCATGAGCCGGCGGTGTCCCCAGGCGATGGCAGCTCCGGAAATCAGCAACACTGTAAAGCCAATGTCGCTGTACCGACGCTCATCCTCTCTGGCAAAACCCATCGCGGGGAGCACAAAGCCAATCAGGACCAGCAGCACCAGAAAAAATGACAGGTTGGCCTGCGTCTCCCGGCTCTGGCTGATGAGCGCGTGAGCCTTGTGACGGACAGCGTCACCCCTCAACGGTCTGGAGGGTTCTGGCATGGGCTCGGCTGATCAGGCGTGCGCCAGACGCCTTGCCGACAGGCTCAGCATCAGGCGGGTCATCCCGGTGAAGATCATGCTGATACCCACAAGCGTACCGATCACCCACAACGAGCTTGAGGGCCATTGCCGCCAAACCAGCAGACCCAGAATCAGGGTGATGATACCGTCGAACAGGATCCAGCCCGAGCCGGCAACATGACGGCTTTGGAAATAGGCCACCAGATCAAACACACCCTCAACTACGAAGAAGATCGCCAAAGCGAAGGTGAACGCCGCTACTCCCAGCAGCGGATGCAGCAAGAAATAGAGCCCGACGACCACATACAGGATCGCCACAAGCAGCTTCCAGAGGATGTGCCCGACGCCTTTGGACTGAAAGGCATGGATGAATTGAAATCCACCGCTGAAGACGATGAGCCACGCGACAACGATGACCACTCCCCACGATGTTGCAAACGGGACGGCAATCGCCAGGAATCCGAAGACGATGAGCAGAATAGCCCACACAATTGACGTCCCGGAGCCAAGTTTGGAGAGCCCTGCTTCTGGCATGTTCTACATTCCTCCTTGCATTTGGGAATTGCAGCTTACAGCCCTGGAACGAATGCTCGCGTACCTGTAGCCCGGCAAGCGTTTGCCACTATGGTAGCAGCCAGCACAAGGCCCTGCCGTTCTGGCAAGGGCGTGCGGCTAATTTTGCGCTGGGGGAGACGGTTTGGTTCCCTATGGCGCACGTTTCATGATGCAGCCAACCGGGCAGGTCGCTGACGCATGCCTGGTTGATCGGGTCTCTGAATTCCTGTGCATCTTGACGTTGCACGGGGTCACCGAACCGACCGCTTCACTGCAGGATACTTGTCCCAGCGAAGGCGAGTGGAGAGGCGGGATGCGCCTTGAGAGCTGCCTCGGCGCTGCCCGTGGGTGCGCCATTCCCGACTCTCCCGTCAACACACCTGGGCGGGAAGGTGGCTCAACACCGCTTGCCAGCCTGAGCCTTGCTGCTGTTTTACGTTCCCGCGATCCCTTTGTTCTGCAGCACCCGGACTACCACGCGCCGGTTCTCAGCCTGCCCTTCCACGGTGTTATCAGGTGCTACTTGATCACTGGTGCCCATGGCTCCGGGAGCCAGCACGTTGGTCAGAGGAATGCTACCTTTTTGCTCCAGGATGTCGATCACGTTTTGCGCCCGTTCCTGACTCAACTTCTGGTTTAGCGCCGCCGAGCCCACCTTCGACGCGTATCCCTGAACCTGAATCACGTAACCGGTAACGGTCTTGGCCTTTTGGCACAAAGCCAGCAACTTGGGAATGTACTGCTGCTCAACATTCACCTCGCCGTTGGCGAAGTATACGTCCACTTCATCCCAGATGTTGTACTCGCCCAGCTCACCAAAGCGCTTGTTGACGGCAGCAACCGCTGCCTTATTAGCCTCGATTTCAGCCTGATGCTGCGCCTGCACCTGCTGCTCCTGCTGCAGTTGAGCCTGTTGCTGCTGAATCATGGCTTGCTGCTGCGCTAACTGCTGCGCCTGCTGTTGCGTCTGCTGCTCCACCGGAGTCACGCCCGCCTGTATGTCAGTAGCAGTCTGGAGAGCTTTACCGTTGAACTTGACGGTATCAGCCACGAGCTGGTTCTGGCCGTTGTAGCTGCCCTGGACCTGGACGGCGAGTCCGGGAACGAGTGCGGTTACACCCATCTGTTTCTTGCGGGCATGGAAAATGCCGGAAACATCCTCCACCTGGGTGTAATCATTCAGGAGGACTGTGACATTTCCAGAACCCGTTTGTAGTGTCATGGTATTGCCGCTGCGTCCGTTGATTACGCCCTGGACCTGGGCGCTCTGTGCGGCTGCAGGGCTGCAGAGCAGCACAAGTGCTGCAAGAAACAGAGTTGCAAGGAATGTAATTCTTACCATACTGCTTCGGGTCATACGATTCTTCTCCTCTAGATCGGCAGGTACCACCTGCTTAAGGTTGAATGGGGGCAACGAACAGGCGCAAATACCAGCTAAACTCGCGAGCCGCAAAGCGCGAGAGACAGAAATCAATTACAGTTCTCGATTGAATACCGCACATGTTAAACGTCTGCCACGATTCAAACTACTGGTAAAACTAATAGCAGAACCAAAAACCTTTCACAGCCGAGTCGCCCCATTCCACACCAGGCTCAGGAACAGGTCAAGCGGCGAACCGGTACAATCTCCTCCCCAGGAGGCAACGTATGACTGGCGGCGAATTAGCAAGCATGTACGAATTCAGCTATGGAGCCATTAATCGCAACCTTGAAGGCATCAGCAATGAGGAAAGTCTGTTCATTCCACAACCGGCCGGCAATTGCATCAACTGGGTTGTGGGCCATATCGTCGCCGCCCGCAATACTGTGCTGATCCTTGCCGGTGGCGGTCCCATATTAAGCAGTGACGCTGCCGCGCCCTACAGGCGAGGATCCAATCCCATTCATGCCGGCGATCATGTGCTCGACCTCGGCACACTTCGCGGCTTCCTGGCTGATTCACAGCAGCAACTCATTCCCGCCCTCGCCGCTATCTCGGAAGAAACACTGGCTCTGCCGGTGCCGGAGTCGTTGCGCCGTCCTCCGCTGACGGGATCCATCGAAGCGGCACTGACTCGACTCGCGTATCACGAGAGTTATCACAACGGGCAGATTGGGCTGTTGCGTAGATTGGCTGGAAAACCAGGAGCGATCACCTGAGCTCGATCGCAGCGGCGGCACGAAGCTAAGCCCCGCATCTAGCTTGGGGGGCGGAAATTGCAAGCTGCGGCCGCGGAGCAGCGATGACTAGCGGTTCGCCCTCAGCATCTGCTCGGCGTGCTTCAAGGAGGTGTCGGTCAACTGGGCACCGCTGATCATGCGCGCAATTTCGCGTGTGCGCTCTTCGGCATCGAGCAGCCGGACCAGAGTCTTCGTCCGCCCTCCTGACTCCCTTTTCTCGATCAGGTAGTGCTGGTCGGCAAAAGCAGCAATCTGCGCCAGGTGGGTCACGCAGAGGACCTGCTTCGTTCGAGCAAGCTGCTTCAGCTTCTGCCCCACAGCCTCGGCCGCGCGTCCGCCAATGCCGCTGTCAATCTCATCAAAGACGAGTGTCCGCTGGCCGGGATTTCCACTGGCCCCATTGCGCCTGGCGCCTCTTCCCTGCCCAGCTTCAATGGTGGTCTTCAGGGCCAGCATCACCCGCGAGAGTTCGCCACCGGAGGCGATCTCCTCGACCGGCCCCAGCGGCTCTCCAGGATTGGCCGACACCAGATACTGCACCTGGTCGAAGCCGCGGGCACTCCAGCATTCTTCCTGGTCGGAGCCGTTGACCTCGACCTTGAAGTGCGCCTTCATGGCCAGGTCGTTTATCTCGGTCTCCACCAACTTCTCCAGCTTGCGTGCCGACTGAAGGCGTTGGCGCGAAAGAATGCGCGCGGCCTCCAGATATTTTGTCGCCGACTTTGCCAGTTCAGTGCGCAGTTCGTGGAGAATTTCGTCCCGGTTCTCTATCTCCCGCAGCTTGCGGTCGAGTTCGACTCCGAGAGCGATTACCTCCTCCAGCTTCGGGCCGTACTTGCGCTTCAGGCGATCGAGTACGGCCAGCCGGTTTTCGACTTCGGCGAGCCGCTCGGGAGAGGCATCGATTCCGGCAGCATAACCGCGCAGAGTCTGGCCAATGTCCTCAATCGTGATGCGCGCTGCTTCCAGTTCGCCTAACATGTCGCGAAACTTTGCCTCGAAACGTGACAGGTCTTCCATCTGCCGCGCTGCAGTACGGATCGAAGCTGCGGCCGAGGAGTTGTTCTCATACAGGGCGTCATAGGCAGCCATCGCTCGGCCATAAATCCGCTCCGAGTTGGCCAGGACACGCTTCTCGGCCTCGAGCTTCGCGTCCTCTTCGGGCTGGAGTCGAGCATCAGCAATCTCTTTGCGCTGGTAGCTCCACAAATCCAAGAGCTGCAGACGGTGGTGTTCGTCGCGCTCCAGATCAGCAATGCGATGACGCAACTGCTGCCAGGCGTCGAAGGCCGAAGACACCGCAGAACGATCCGCGCCGGCGAATGAATCCAGCAGCCCGAGCCGCGAGCCGGCATCGAAAGCCAGCACCGCCTCATTCTGCGCATGGATCACCGCCAGATGCGGCGTCAGCTGTTTCAGCACGGCGACCGTCGCTGGCTGGTTGTTCACGAAGACGCGGCCCTTGCCGCCGATCGCAATTTCCCGCCGCAGAATGAGCTGTTCGTCTTCGCAGTCAATGCCATTGGATTCCAGCACTGCTCCGATGGCGGCCGGATCTGCTTCAAAGACAGCCGACACCGTGGCCTTCTCCGTGCCATGACGAATTGCGTCAGCGGAAGCTTTGTCGCCCAGAAGCAGGGCGAGCGCGTCGATCAGAATGGACTTTCCGGCACCGGTTTCGCCAGTCAGAAGGTTGAGGCCGCGCGCGAACTCCACCGCCACATTGTCGATGACCGCGTAGTTTTCGACCCGTAGGGCCAGCAGCACGTGCGTTCCCGGTTCGATGAAGTTAAGCGCAGTGTAGCACGGCTTCCTTAGCTGGGAGATGGGCCCAGCGAGAGTGATACCGGAGAGATAGCGCCATAGACAGAAGGGTCCGCTTCAAACCGGACACATTTCAAGTTTGATCGGGCAAGAGCTGTTGATCAGCTCCGAGTCCACGCAATTTCCACAGTTATTTGCATCCGGGCTGTTCTCTCGGCTGCTTTGCTGTTGTGTGTGTCCAACCCGAGGAGTAAAGTTCGGTTGGTCAAGGCTCCGCATCAGGACAGTAAGCCATCTTCCAGCCCCGCTTCGACCGACTCTACCAGTAGAATTGAGGTCAGCGCCGTGATTCAGAGGTTCGGCGTCCGCAGTCTTAGGGTAGGACACTCGTTCATGGACAAGTTTGTCATTCGCGGTGGCAATCCGCTGCTGGGCACGGTGCGGGTGAGCGGCGCGAAGAACTCTGCTCTCCCGGCGATGGCCGCCGCGCTGCTCACCGAAGAGCCCGTCATTCTGGAAAACATTCCACAGGTACGCGACATTGAGACCGAACGCAAGCTGTTGGCAGCAATGGGGGCGGAAGTCGAGCTGGGCTACGGCCGCGCGCAGCACCGCACTACGATCTGCTGCCGCAACCTGGTAAACGCCGAAGCGTCGTATGAGTTGGTCAAGACCATGCGCGCCTCAACCCTGGTGCTGGGACCACTGGTTGCTCGCCTGAAGCAAGCCCGCGTGTCCCTGCCCGGAGGATGCGCCATTGGGGCACGGCCCATTGACCTCCACATTAGCGGTTTGGAGAAGCTTGGAGCCCACATTTCCCGAGAGCATGGCTACATCGAGGCCCGGGCCGAGCGGCTCAAGGGAACGCGCATCGTCTTCGAAAAAATTACCGTGACCGGTACGGAAGACGTTCTGATGGCCGCCACGCTGGCTGAAGGAGAAACAGTGCTGGAAAACTGCGCCCGCGAACCGGAAGTAGTTGATCTCGCCACCCTGCTCAACAAGATGGGAGCACAGATCGAGGGCGCCGGAACGCACAGGATTTGTGTAAGAGGCGTGGAGAAACTGCATGGAACGCGGCACCGCATCATCCCCGATCGCATTGAAGCCGGCACGTTCATGGTAGCCGCTGCACTGACGGGAGGGGACTTACTCGTATCCAGTTGCGAGCCTCGCCACCTGGACGCGCTGCTGCAAAAACTGGGACAGTGCGGCGTACGGGTAATCGTTAACCCAGACTCGGTCCGTGTGATCGGCGACGGCCGGATGAAGGGTGCGGACGTGAATCCGGAGGAGTATCCCGGCTTCCCCACTGACATGCAGGCG
>CAZDYZ010000322.1:0-2120 GCA_964509525.1 uncultured Acidobacteriaceae bacterium | reverse complement strand
AATGCGTGCGACCACTTCATTGTTGATGGTTGGTAGCCTGATCGACTCTGAATGCCGATGTGCTGCTGATGAATTCGACGTCGATGGCGATAGAAGTCCGAAATCCGTGTTGCTCCGTGATTGTAGACTAACGCTTCAGGGACATAGTGAAGCCGCTTACCTGCAGCGATCACTCTCAGTTCGATGCCGACTTCGTCTGCCAGGTCGAAAGCCTCGAGCCGATCAAAGCAGTTTCGAAAAACGACAGCCTCACCCAGCTTCGGAACGTTTGACGAGACCTCATGGTGGAGATCCCACAGCATGCGAACCATCTTTGCGGGGAGGGTTTCACCCGCATCCACTGGCACAACTTTCCCTCCCACCATTCCAATTGTCGGATCAACGAGTGGTTGAACCAGTTGCGTAAGTGAGCCAGGTGCCAGGAGAACGTCACCGTTGATCAGCGCACAAATTGGTTCCGAAACCTCAGAAAGGAACACGTTGATCGCGTGCGTCTTCCCTCTCCGTTCCGGTTCTGAGATGACCATGATCCGGGAATCTTCCAGGGCAAGCCGTCGGGCTATCTCGTCGCTCCCATCTGTACTTCCGCTCGATACGACGACAAGGCGGGCTACACCGCACCCTCGATCTCGCTCATCCAGCACCGCCCTCATGGAGACCTCGAGACTGGCTGCTTCGTTGTAGACCATCATCCCAACTGCGACTTCCGGGAGAAGCGGTTTCGATACCAATGGATCATGGTGTCCCGCGCCAATCACCTCTACGGAGACCTTGCGTTCTTTCGTTAGCGCGGCACTCGCCCTCACTCGATGGCGAATAACGTTAATCCCAGAGGCAGCCGCGAGCCCAAGCGCTGGTAAAGCTGCAAGCAAAGAGCTCGAATGTGGCGGCGCCCACGTCACCGCGATCTCAAGAACAATGGAAATCGTACTGACGGTAAAAACGCCGGCAAGGGAGCTGCCACGGGCCCTCAGGCCCCAGAGAGCAAATGTCCACACGCTCGTCGCAGTTGCCGACAGTACCAACAGAAACAGTGTTAACGGGCTTACCGCATACCGGCCACCGTAGGCAATGCCAACGATGAACGGTCCAAGTATCACTAGACCAAGCCCTAAACAAAAGCAAACAGCTAAAGTTGAACCCAGACCAATCAGAAAGATTCGCCTGCCTCCTGTAACAAGCCAAGAGTAGAGGGCCGTTGTCACCGCGCCGGCAACTATGATGATGCCTCCAGCTAAAAGGTTCCCCGCACCGAAGTTCCCCGCTTGGATCGGGGACAGAACGTGGCGGGCGATTATGAGTGGCAGGCTCCACTGAAGCCATAACAGTGCCGCAACGGTGGAGCCAGGCATCGTTTCTCGAAACGGCACCCTGACGCTTTGCGGAGGGTCAAATCCATGCGCTTGGGCAGCTGAGGATCGAAGCTGGATCGAGCCCCACGTCAAAATCGCCACAAAGATCGCCACGCTGATGATTGACGCTATGAGCCCTCCGACAACGGGAGAAAGGGCATGTGCGAAGAACAGGCCGAGTGCAATGCGACTGACTGCAGCGATCAAGGCAGCGGCTGCATAACTTACGAATCGCCTTCGACCCACGAGCACGCCGGCAGGGATTCCGGCGGCAACCATGAGCATTGAATACGTCACTGCCAGCAAGACGGGAAGCGGTGACGAGAGGCGCATGTAGCTACTGACGAGCGGTGATGCCATGAGCGCTAGCACTGCAATGCCAAACCAAGGGGTCAAGCCAGGGAGGGCACTGCGCAAAACCTTGGGGCCGCTCGCTCCGGATAGAGAGACGGCACGCGCTACTGCATATTGAAGGCCACCAGCCAAAAAGGTTGATACGACCGCGGCAGTGAAAAGACCGCTTGCTGCGCTGTAATTTGAAACTCCTCCAGCTCTAGCTATGACGGTCTGAAATCCAAAGTTGCCAACACCAGTCGAGAGGCTTGCGAAAATAAGCAGTCCAGACCCGAAGAGCGCCGATCGAGCCGCATCGCTCCCCACCCCTCGATTCGTCTCCAGGGGGTTCGTACCTCCACCCGCCCGGAACGTCTCAGCCATCTACTTCCACCTTCGAGCCAGTGACAACCCCTTCTGCGAACGCGGGAGAGT
>CAZDYZ010000321.1:0-6730 GCA_964509525.1 uncultured Acidobacteriaceae bacterium | reverse complement strand
GTCCAAATCCCGTAATGGAGCAGCCTGCTAGCGCGGATACCTTCGTGCTGTAATGCTCACCACGGCGCTCTTTGGCCACTGCGCGTCGCCGATGGTCATTCTGGTTGCGCGCGAATCCATGATGCCCATCGTTCCCAAGGGAATCCGGATGTCGTAATCCCGGCCCGCCACATCGACCAGCGGGCTCGGATGCAAATCGGCCGAAGCGGAGAAGACTTCGCGACCGTTGCGCTCCAGGCGGATCGAATAGGCTGCGAAGGGGCGATGGCTGTTCGCTCTACCGCGCGCATCAAACGTCGCTTGGTCGCCGACGTTGACCGCGTCATAGAGCACAAACTCCCCCGCGTCTGAGCTGTCGATCTTAAGGACGGGCCAACCGCCAGGCGGCTTTCCGATCGTGCTCCCTGGGGCGGGCAGCTCGGCGCTCGACTCAATCCGGATATATAGGTACGACTCGTCGAAGACCGCCTTCATCTGCCATCCGAGGCGAGCCACCTGGCTGGGATCCATCGCAGGTGCGACCTGGTCCCACCGCGATCCTGCGCGCGCAAACGCGCCGGGGTCGGGAAGCATCAACGCGTAGACCGAGTTCGGGTCGGGTGCGGTATCTTTCCACAGTTGGTCCTGAATCTTCCACTGCCCGTCCTCTCTTCGGAGCGTCATGGTGACAAACGAATTCGAGGCGCCCTGTACGAGGAGCACAGCCTCATCGCCGTGAACGAAACTCTTCGTCGCGCGATAGTGGACCTCGGGCCGCGCCCTCACGTAGGGCCGCATTTTTTCGACCTCGCCTGACTTTTCGCGCGTCCAAAGGCCCACCCAGGCGTTGAAGTCGCCCGTTTGCTCGGCGCGCTCCATTTGTTTGAGCACCGCCTCCACTTCACTTTGGTCGGATTGCGCCCAGCAAGCGGTCAGAGTCAGCAGAAGAATCGCGAGAACCCGCACACCTGTTTATCGGCTGAGCCGCCGCGTGGCTTGAGTAGGTACCTATGTTACTTCCGGCCCGACCGGAAACTCGCGACCTTGGTTTGGAATGAGTACACGCCGACCGGACATTGGGCCGGGCGCAGTCCAGTTGACGAGTAACGACTAACCCATCGTCTTGGAGGTCCCGGTCACAAGGACAGGACGCCAACTTCTCGTCCAAGTGACTTAACTAGCCCCCCGACAGGACTGCGAAGGTCGCGCCCTGTTAGCAAAAGCGAGAATAGGAAGCGCCGAGAGCTGAAGTACTACCGAGAAAGTCTAGTTGTTGAATGATTCTTGTATTCATCGCTTTTTCTCCGATTCGTGATGGTGAGTTTGTCGAAATCTCCAGTGTCAGGGCGGCAGTGTGGTCTGACCCACACCACCGCCGTTTTGGCTAATTGGACTCCGAAAGTTGCGGGGCTAGGTGTTCGTGAACGCTGGCTAGTTTTTCGTCCGCTTGAGCAACGTGCTGGAGTCCTCAACGTTCCCAGATGTCTGAGTAAGTCTGTCAATAGTTTTTTGATCGCCCTTCGCGATACTGTTCACCGGGGGTCCACAAAAATCTCACAGGATTTTGCCAACAATGAGCGCACTCACCGGTGAGCTTCGCTTGGCGAGTGCAGCCAGATATTTGCTCTCGTCATAGGCGACCCCATCTTTCCAGCAACGGAAAACGACGCGAATCCATTTGAAGGCCAGCGCTCGCACTGCTGCATGGTGTCCCTTGCCCCTACTGCGTAATTGCTGGTAGTAGCTTCGTGCCCACACCGAGTGCGCGATGGAGTGACCCGCCCATTCGTGAAAACTCTGCCGCAGAAACTTTGGGCAGGCCCAGCGGTGATGCACCCACTTCTTTTGCCCGCTCTTCTCTGTCACCGGCGCGATTCCACTGTACGATTGCACTTCCCGCGCGCTGCCATAACGCTCTCGCCGCGAGCCAAACGCTGCCAACAAGCGTGGCGCCAACGCCGTGCCCGCTCCCGGTAGCGAGTCAAAGATGAAAAAATCCGGATGCGCCGCCGCCGCTTCCTCGATCTTCCGGTCTAGATCCGCAATGCCCCGGACCAGACTGCGTATGAGTTGAGCGCTCACTTTCACCACCGCGCTCTTGGCCTCGATCACCGCCCGATCCCGAATGGCCGGAATCGTCTGACGGATTCCCACCAGGCGGCGGTCGATGAGTTCTTGATCGCGACAGCGGTACTTGCGAAAGAAGGCACGTAGCCTGGCGGGTGGAACTTTTTGCAATTCCTCCAGCGTAGGCCAGCGCTCCAGCAAGGCACACACCAGCTCTGTGTCCAGCCGCTCAAACCAATCCAGCATCTGCGGGAAATAGATCTTCAAGTGGTTGGTCAAGCGATTGATTTGCGCCGTCTTCTCATCCACCAGGTTGCGCCGCTCTTCTACCAGATTTTGTACCCGACGAGTGGCTTCGCTGTCGGGCGACAAACGGCGCAGCTTGTCGCGATGCAGCAACAATAGATCCAGCAGCAGGTCGGCATCCCGGGGATCATCCTTGGCGCCCGACGGATACAGCGCTGCGCGCAAATTGGCGGCCATCGCCGACGGCACCGGGAACAGATGCAAGGGCTCATACTTGCTAAGCATGAACACTAGCGCTCCCTTCACTTGCTCCACCGCTACCGCGATGGGGCGATTGTCGAATCGTTGACAGAGTGATCCCACCCAGGCCTCTACCGCTTCCGGCTTGTGCTCCAACTCTCCGCTTTCGCGCTGCGCTGCGCCCTCTGCTTGCAAGCACCACACATGCTTTTGATCCGCCCAATCGATACCCACGAACGCCGCGAACTGGGGCTCCTGCTGCAGCACTTCGATTTCTGACATAGCTCCTTACTTACCCTCCTTGACAATCAGCATCATGCAGGCCGGCTTTGCTCCCGCGAAACCCTTATAGTAGAGTCTTGCTTGGCTTGCTCCAAACGTCGTCCGAGTATTCGTTTTGGAAGCAAAGCACGTCCCGCTGCTCGAGACTCTGGGAAAAAACATCTTGTGTTTGACAAAGCCACTCGTAGCAGCGGGACGCCTGCTGGCTGCCATTGTAGGAAGCCCGCAGAAAACTTCATCCACAGAGATTTTCACAGCTGCACGGCGCGGCGGCGCCTGTTGAAATCTTTTCTTCAAATCTCACTCTCTGGCTGACTATAAGACAAAGTGCGGCTGGTGAAAATAAAATTCTGATCTCGAAATCCTCCCGATTCCTGTGAGGATGCACCTTGCTGGCATGAGACGCCAAATAACGGAATCATTGGGGTTAGCCGCAGAAACACTTTGTCGCCACGTCAAAGCAGTGCTCCGAACCAACGCATAGGGCCGCCGGATTACCGCAAAACCCACACACTCACAAATGCAAAAGAACTGCTTCCGGTGTAGGGTTTACGCCCGGAAGGTAGCCGACGTGTTCTCGTCTGCAACTGAACTCGGCGCGAAGCTGCGTGCAGCACGCTACATCATCGATCCGGTCACGCTGGAGGTGGTGTGCCTGGCGGCGCGCATGCGCAAACCACTGTTGGTAGAAGGTCCGCCGGGATGTGGCAAGACCGAATTGGCATAGTCGAGAGCTCTTCCATCTCAGAGAGAGCTGGTACTTCATTATGTTCAGCGGCGCTGCGGCAGTAGCTTCCATGTTTCAACTTCAAAAAAATCCGGGTTGTCGGCGTGAATTCACTGCGAGAGGTGGGAAAATAGGGAACAGAAAAAACATATGAAACCTTGGGCGAAGATACGCGCAGGTCATCCAGGTGCAGCTCAGGGAACAGGTAGGCCGACGGGATAACCATCGAGCAGTGACCAGGCAGAGTAGCCTCCCGAAGGTCGTTGCTTTCTCTGGTATGGTGTTGGCCCGTCAGCCCCCAGGTCGGGCTTGTTGCAGCCGTGTGGCAACCCCAAGGAATTGAGCATGAATAGCGCTCTTCAACCGCGCTGGCCGCAAGGCTATAAGTCTGCGTGGCGCGGCCAGGGAAAGGCCTGGCCGCTGCGAACAGCGCTGCGACAATCCGCTGGGGACCATCAGAGCTCGGTCAAAGCAGCGACGATTCTCGAGGATGCCTACAAAGCTCGGAAGCTCTGGTTTCGTGGCCTGTGGTTTTGCGTTGTCTCATGCATGATTGGCGGTTTGCTATCGTGCGGAGGTGGAGCCGGAAGCGCAGCAGAAGCTGGAGGGGAAACCGTCCCCAACCCGCATTCTGTGGATTTATCGTGGAACGCCAGCACATCCCCGGTAGTGGGTTACAACGTCTACCGCTCGACAAGTTCGAATGGGCCCTACGAGAAACTCAACGCCAGCCTGGTCTCCGCGACCACCTACACGGATCAGACGGTAGAGGGTGGTGTAACCTACTATTACGTCACTACAGCAGTAGACTCCGAGGGACTTGAAAGCGCCTATTCCAACCAGGCGGTTGCCGTGATTCCCGATTGAAGTGTTTATCTGACTGCGAGTCGATAGAAGCGTTTTGCCGACAAACCTCAAGTCGCCTTGGTGATAATTCGACGCCTTTCCAGAGAAGGTTGGGGCGATAAACGCTAGTTTATCAGGAACGGCGAATGCGGAAGCACACCGTAGCTGGTGCCCTTGGTGGAGACCAGCCCAAGCCTCGAGCCGCCAGTCGTTACCGCCGTTCCAGATGCCAGCAGATTGTGTTGCAGTACGTACAGCACCAGCTCCAGGCGGTCGGAAACGCCAATCTTGTCGAAGATCGCTTTCAGGGTATTCTTCACAAATTTCTCGCTACTGCGGATCTGCTGGGCGATCTCCCGGTTTCTGTATCCGCGCACCATGCCCCGAATGATGCACAGTTCCGTGGGAGACAGTTGCTGGCTTGCGCTAGCTTCAACGCGATCAGTGCCAATGTCTGACAACCCGAGATCATTATGCTGCACGAACGACTCTCCTTGTGCCAATCGGCGCACCACCCGGACCATTGTTGTCGATGCTGCGGAGCGAAAGATCACTCCCCGAAAACCCAACTGGATGTACTGGGAAGCATCTTCCCCTTTCTCGGCGACCATCAGTAGAGCAGTTCGCTGTTTCGCAGCGATTAGCTGAACTTGTGGCAACACTGGTACAAAGGCTGAGGAGAGCAGAGTCACGTGCGAACGAAGCCTCGCAGCTGCGTTGACGAGGTGCTCGGGACTCCTTGGCTGCGCGACGATGCGGATGTCATCCTCAACAGCCAGCAGGCGGGAGGTCCCGACCCTGAACATGGCCTGGTGATCAGCGATGATAACGTTAATCATAGTAAAGCGCCTATGCAATTCCGCTTCCACTGCGCAATCACAGCTTCATCCCCGCATCGAATTCAACAACAGCCGCTCACCTACATAGTTTTACCCTCCTATTTGGCAATCGCCGGACGATACAGCGTTAGCTGTTACCCTCCAAAGACAAGGCACTTCTTACTCGATGGGTCGCAGAAGTACACTGTGGAAAAACTGGAAAATAGAGCCATCCCATTGCCGGTTCTGCTATGGCGCTGCTGGCGCAGCGTCCAAGCATTCATGGCGCGAAAGACCGGTTGATTGTACCTTGAACGGGTTCCCTAGCCCTGAGCTTTGGTTGACAGCGCCGAATACAGTTTGTCCGGGGACAATGGGCCTCGCCTGTGGTAGCTGATCCTGATCGAGGCAATGGATACGCCCGCCGAGGATCGGGTACATCCGATCTCCTTGCGTGATTCTCTAACGGGTCAGGGCCCTTATTCGGCGCGATGCTTTTCGTGCCACTGCTCTGAGGCAGGCAGCATCCTGTATGAACTTTCGTGCGACGAGGTAGCCGTGGGCGGTCGGCGGTGGTCGGGGTGACTTCACCTGGCTCGTCGACGTACTCCAGGGCGATCGCTAGTACCGAAAGGCGGTGGTGGCTGGCGCTTTTTAGCCTTCTTGGCCTGACGGCAAGCTTATCGTTCTAGGATCCAGCATTCGATGTTATCTTTGGCCGAGGGCGAAAATGTTCTTCCCTGGTTGGATGGATTGGTGATATCCCCGTCTTCATCGTAGCTCAGCGATTTTCAAAAGAAGCAGTTCACGTATGACTCAATACTGAATCGCCGGAAACCTTACTCTATGGACGTTCTCAAGAAACTTTTTGAGGAGTATTTCCACTCACCGGTGGATCGAGTGCAGCCGCTGCAGGGGCAGCTGGGCGGTTCCGGGCGCACGATCCTCCGGCTGTTTGGAGAACAATCCAGCGCGATTGGCATTTTGTCTGACGTGCGGGAAGAGAACGTCGCCTTTCTGGAATTTTCCAAACATTTTCGTCGACATGGACTCCCGGTACCGGAAATCTATGCCGAAGATCCAAGCCGGTGCGCTTATCTGGAAGAAGATCTGGGAAACACAACGCTGTTTGAATTCCTCTGTGAGAATCGGGTCGGCGAGGACATTGCTCCCCAAGCTGTAGAAGCCTATCGCAAAGTTGTGGCCATGCTGCCGCGCTTTCAGGTCGCGGGCGGACGCGATTTGAATTACAAGGTGTGCTATCCCCGTGCCAGCTTTGATCGCCAGTCAATTGCCTGGGATTTGAATTATTTCAAGTATTATTTTCTCAGGCTCGCTGGCATTCCTTTCAGCGAACAGGCGCTGGAGGACGACTTCGGCCGCTTGACGAAGTTCTTGTTGAGCGCCGGCCGTGACTATTTCCTTTATCGCGATTTTCAGTCGCGTAACGTTATGTTGCGTGACGGCCATCCCTTCTTCCTGGATTACCAAGGAGGGCGCCGAGGTGCGCTGCAATACGATATCG
>CAZDYZ010000320.1:0-4622 GCA_964509525.1 uncultured Acidobacteriaceae bacterium | reverse complement strand
AGACAACAGCTGAGACCCAAATCGCTAACAATGAACATCTGAGTCGATAGGTTTACGACATGGCACACCGAAAGCTGTGCTTATTCAGAGCTTCCCTAATGTTCATGCCAACCCGACTCCTCGTCGCAATCTTAGGTGTCCTTCTCGTTTCTAGGATCTCGGGACGATCTCAAGAGCTAAAACCATTTGTTCTACAGGGAACGTTGGTAACCCCGACCGATATTGTCCAGCAGGGCGGAGTTCTGATCAGTGGGAACACAATTGCGGATGTTGGGGCAAACCTTAAGGTGCCCTCCAACGTCAAAGCATTCGAGATGGATGCTTTCATTTACCCCGGATTAATTGATCTCCACAATCACATCACCTGGAACCTACTTCCCCGCTGGAAACCGATTGACTATATGCCGAATCGATACCAGTGGGAGCAGCTTCCAGACTACGCCATCGCTCTTGATACGCCCCACCAGGAATTGTTTGCCGAAGGTTTGGCATGCGATACCGATTGGTATGGCGAAGTGAAAGCCATCGTTGGTGGAGCCACGTCCACTGTGGGAACGCTAGCTCCTTCCAAGCCAGGCTTAGACGATAACAAGTGTATTATCGGACTCGCCAGGAACCTGGATTTTTACTCTGGACTTTACCAGCCGGGACAGATCAATTCTGAGAAGTTAGCCTATGAGGTCTTCCCATTCCAAATGAGCGTTGATCAAGCCCAACAGGTTCGAAGTGCACTCAATTCCGGCAGCATGACAGCCTTCATTATTCATGTGGCAGAGGGAAAGCCCACGGATGCGAGCTCGGTCCGCGAGTTTGACGTTCTTAAAGCTCAGGGATATCTACGTAAAGGGGTGTCGATCGTCCATGGTGTCGCATTAGGACCGCTGCAGTTTTCTGAGTTGAAAGAGGCTGGGGTTGGATTGATCTGGTCGCCACGAAGTAATATCGAACTCTATGGAAGTACTACGGATGTGGCGTCAGCAAAGAAGGCTGGGGTTACCATCGCCCTTGCCCCAGATTGGAGTCCGTCCGGGAGTGACGGGATGTTGCAGGAACTGAAGTACGCCGCTACCTGGAATGCCGGTCAGTATCCAGTCGTCTTCAGCGAATCCGACCTCGTGAAAATGGCAACCATTTACCCAGCGCAACTTGCAGCCCTCAGCGACAAAATTGGCTCGCTTAGCAAAGGATTGCGTGCTGATTTATTAGTACTCAGGAAGTCGAATACGAACGGATACTGGGCGCTGCTGCATGCAGGTCCAGCAGATGTTCGTCTGGTAGTCATCGATGGGGTTCCTACCTATGGAGATCTGGAGCTAATGCGCAAGCTGCTTCCCGATAAGCAGCTTGACTCAATAATTTTATGCGGTTCACAGAAGGGTTTGTACTTCAACGTAGAGTCCGGCTCCAGGACCTGGAAACAGAGCTCAGAAAAGCTGTCTGCTGCCCTCGGCGAATGGGGCCTGTCTCTGGCCCCATTGACGGCATGCCAGTGAATCGCGCTCGTGGGCGTCGTGACGCTTCGGAGTCGGCGCTCTCCAAGTAAGTTTCCATCTCAGCAAACCATTAGAAAACGCAGCAGAAAGTCAACTGGTCAGCCATAAGCTGAGACTGCCAAATGCCGTTGCCCTGATGCTATCGCACAGAGTTTTGAATCAAGACGTTGCTGTGGAGACCGACCTATAGGACGTCGGACGCCGCCTTTTCCCGTTAGAACTTGGTCCACTGCTCCAAGGTGTCGCCAGCTTTCCTAAGAATGTTCCGGATATGCGAGCAGATGACCCGAATTACAAGGTATCCATATTTTCCAGCAGGATCGGCATTGGTCCGATTACCATCTCCGTTTCAAGGGGAAACTTGTCGTTTTGCCAATCGCGATATTGAACAAGCCCCCACCCGGATGGCACGGCAGCGGTAATCGAATTCCCGCTACTGTTCCACACTGCCCATGCAACATAACCGTTGGGCCGTGTCAATTTGCATGCCCAAGTTCCATCGGCATGAGCTTCGCAGTATTCGACATTGGCGCCGATCAGCCATTGCTGCACCACACCGTAGGCCGCCCCAGCAGCGCGCATCCCGGTCCATGAGTCTTGCGACATGCCGCACGAGGGGCCCCAAAGAGTACCCCAGTCACAGTCGTCGTACGCATACCAGATAAATCGAGAGACGCCAGTGACGGCTTGTACAATGTGATAACGCATCAGCCAGGATGCATCCTCGTCTTGTGTCTCGTTCAGATCCTGCCCCCAGCTTGCCTCGGTGTTCCACAGCGCTATCCCCCCAAGACCATATTGGGCCAAGGTATTGTTCATGTCCTGCACCCCTTGATATATGTCTTCAGGATCGTCGGTGTAGCCATATCCGTGAAATGCTGCGATATCCGCGTATGGGTATGGACTTCCGACAAAAGCCAGCCATTGCTGAAGCCACTGCTGCGCGTAACCTTGAGTGGGTGTATTGATGGGCGGTAGCAGGACTTCGTTGGGGTTTGCGCCGTCCCCACCGGGCGAACAGGTGTTGTTTGCGCAACCGCAATTCGCGGGATCCTTTGTGATGCGGTACAGGTGCTGTGTCAGAGTTAGTAGTTGCGCATTGGTGCCGGCCCAGAAGTCTTGTACCGAGGGTTCGTTCCAGGTTTCGTAATACTTGATCACGCCGCAATATCGCTGCACCAGTTGCGTTGTAAAGTTATCGAAGTCAGCAATGTTGGTCGGCGCAAAACAGGAGCCAATTGGAGCGGCGCCGCACGAACCACTGGGGTTCGAGGAAGCCCATTGAGGCACGTAGCCGAACGTGAATACGAAATCGCTGACGCCATGTGCGACTGCGGTCTGAATGGTGCCGTCCAGCTTTTCCCAGTTGAACGTGCCTTGGGCTGTCTCAATGCCGTTCCACGTTGCCACATCCCATAGGCGAAACACGCTAAACTCAAACGGTGGGAAGGGGGTCAACTGGTTCTGTGGGATGTTAGGGTCGGCCAGATTGTGTATGTGCATGCCAAAGTACGTTTCTCCGATGGCCGAGGCTGACTGGGCCTGCAACGTGGCCGTGATTGCCGATGAGTATCCGAACGCCTGGGGTGATTGCACAGAGGAACCCTCTGGCGTCGCCGGCGGCGCTACTGGCGTCGTTCCGCTGCCACAGCCCACCCAAAACAACAGGCACGTGGCGAAAGGCATGAGGTAGGGAGCGCGAGTGTGATTTTCTTTCGCGGGAGCCTGCACTGTCGTGCCTCTGGCAATTCTGCTCATGAAACCTTGAAAATTGGCGGCAAGCAAGGTACCCCGGGTAATTCGATTGACGGATAGATCTGACCGGCCTTGGGCAGAGCGCACAGCTGAGGTCAAGCGTTCAAGAGCCACATACTTGATCACTAGCTTTTGCAGTATGGACAATGTGGCTCTCTGAGGTGCCCCATTGCCGAGTAGGCGCTACGATAAAGAGCTGTCTCTCCGTTCGTCCTGCATTCTGGCCCCCTTGGTTCATATTTGTTCCGGTTAAGCGCTTGTTGCCGGAGGTTTGTGAAACTTCCTTCGTCGGAATTTCCGTTGATTGTTCTATCGGCAACGAATGCCCGACTCTTCAGGCGTGACAGGAGTCCAGGAATGGAAACAAAGACACCGAGGTGACAATTTGTCAGCAGCAGACCCCAGCCTTGGGTTGCAGCCGAGTTCTATCAAGCTGAGGCACTTCTCATCCTCTAAGGTTGCTACGTCGGCATGACACGAATCCTTCGATGGCTCATAATTTGGGACCGATCGGAATCTGCCAGTCTCAATCGCCGCAGACCTCCTGTTAGCAACATGGCGCCAAGGTGCCCGACACCGCTGAAGCAGTGGGTGTGCTGTTCCGCTTTGGTTCATCGTCCGCCTCAACTCCTTGTGTGAAAGCAGCCACAGATCTGAAGGAACCCTTTCACGTCCAAAAAGAAGCGCTGTATTGGCTTGGGCTCGGCTGCTCGTCGTTATCCGCGATGGGGTGGCGATCAGATGGGGTTTCAGAGGACGAGCAAAAAGATCAAACTGATTTGTCGATGTCGTTAGAGTTCAATTCATGCAGGAACGCTGCCATCTTCCCGTGCTCTCGGTGTAACTTGGACAAGCCTGGCCTGCAACGGAGGAAAGTCAGCTTTAAAACAAATGACAGCAAGGATGGTCCCAGTCTTACCGCACGGGAACCGAGATGGTCGCTTTCTCTGATGTCGGCGACAGTGGCGGCTTTACTTCGTTGGAACGAGCAGTTCACGTCGGCCTTTGTTGCCCAGCGAGCCAGTGAAGTTAAGGATGATTACTCTTTCTCCGCGCCGCTTCATAATAGGTTACAGCAAGGTAGGTGCCTAGGTTTGCTCAGTTCTTTCGAGCAGCTTGCTGATCATTCCTGCGACAGCTGGAATGCATTTTGCCAGATGCAGTGCGGAAACTGCCTTGACTATGCTACGAACTTGTAGCCAGCGCGGTGGATTGTGCGGAAGTGCTGCGGGTTGCTTGGATCTTTCTCCAGCTTTTGTCGCAAACGCTGGATGTGAGTTTTGATCGTGCCGGTGGTAGGCCGGCTGCGATTGATCCATACCTCATTGAGCAACTCGGAATCCGAGATTACACGGCCCTGGTTATTCACAAAGA
>CAZDYZ010000319.1:0-2049 GCA_964509525.1 uncultured Acidobacteriaceae bacterium | reverse complement strand
TGAATTCGAAGGCGGTGGCCAAGCGCTATGCGCGCGAGCACGGCAAAGCGTATGAGTCACTGCGGCTGATTGTGGCGCACCTGGGCAGCGGAATTTCGGTTTCAGCGCACGAAAACGGCCTCATGGTGGAGGTGACCAATTCGCGCGAAGAAGGCGCATTTTCCACCGAGCGCGCCGGGGGTGTGCCGGCGATGCAGTTGGTCAACCTCTGCTTCAGAGGGCAGTATACACAAAAAGAAGTCGAAGGGATGCTGTGCCGCGATGGCGGACTTTACTCTTATCTCGGCACGAAAGACCTGGTGGAAGTGGAGCGACGCATTGCAGATGGTGAGACAAAGGCAAGAACTGTACTGGAGGCGATGGTCTATCAGATTGCGAAAGAGATCGGAGCGATGGCAACCGTGTTACTCGGGCGAGTGGACGCAGTCCTCTTCACCGGCGGAATGGCGTATTCGCAGAATTTGGTCTCGATGCTAACTGGCTATGTAAAGTGGATCGCCCCTGTCAAAGTGTATCCAGGGGAGGACGAACTGCGAGCGCTTATGGAAGGAACATTACGAGTCCTGCGCTACGAAGAGCATCCAAGGACGTTGGCGCTTAGTCACCGGTGATTGAGGTCCAAACCGGTGACCTCAAATGTCTGAATCCTGGAGACTCGATCAATCACATTTGACAGGATTTTCAACCCTTGCGGATAGAGGTCGGCATTGCAAATTTCGGCATGGCTCCTGTTCTCCCACAGACTGATTGAAAGCCATTTCAGGCTGGCCGGATCGACTACTTGGTTTTGTCCCTAGCCCTTCTCCTTGCATAAGGGAAGGATCTCTTTCTTCACTGTCCGAGCGGACTCCCCAACCGAGTCGAGCGATTTCACGCCGAAATGGGCGCAACATGCGAAGCATCATAAAGGTCCTGAGACCATTCGAGGATGCGCCCTAACGAGATGCAGTCACACATCAAACCAACGGATCCGAGCGTGCCCCGGGGAGTGGCGACTCTCCCTGTTACTCGCGCACCTTGCCGAAGTCAATTTTTGACAACGGCAACTCGCGGACACGTTTTCCTGTTGCGGCAAAAATCGCGTTGCAGAAGGCGGGCACAAACGGCGGCACCCCAGGTTCACCTACCCCCGCCGGCGGAGCGTCGTTCTTCACCATGAACACGTTGGTCTTACGGGGAGCTTCGGGCAAACGTGTCACCTGGTAATCGTGGAAATTCGACTGTTCGATCGCGCCGTTTTTTGCCGTGATTTCGCCATAGCGCGCGATGCTGGTTCCGAATACGGCCGCACCTTCAAACTGTGATCTCGTGCGGTCAGGATTGACGATGGTACCGGCGTCGATGACGTAGTCAACGCGCGGAATGGCGATGTAGCCTCCAGGGTTAACCTCAACTTGGACGACACAGGCGACATAGGTGAGGAAGCTGCGGTGAGCAGCGAAACCGTAGCCCACTCCGTTCCCGGATTTTTCCCTGCCCCAGCCAGAGTTCTCGGCAACTTGCTCGATGACGTGGCGCAGACGGGCGGTGTCAACCGGGTATTCCTCGAGAGACGCTCCGTAATTGGGATAGTCCACACCCAGAACCTTCAAATTGATTTTGCGAGGTGGACCAATGAGGTCGAGTGCGAACTGGATGCGATCGGCGTTTGCATTGGCGGCCAGTTCGTCGGTGAAGGTCTGTATCGCGAATGCATGATAAATGTTGGCGACCGAGCGCAGCCACCCGATACGAACATGCGCTGGCGCGGGACCGTTTTCTACGCGAATGTTAGGCAGGTCGTACGGAATGTCGGTAAAGCCTTGCTGCATTTCACCGGCACTGGCGGATTCGGTGCCCGTCTGAAAGGTGGAGCCGATAGGAGGAAAGACGGAGCGCAGCAGCAAGGCGGTGGGCCGCCCCCTGGCATCGACAGCTGCCTTCATATGTGTCGCTGACACTGTGTGGTAGTAGCCGAATCGAATGTCGTCTTCACGGCTCCAGACTACCTTCACAGGCTTGCCGGACTTACGCGAGAGCACGGCAGCTTCCACGGCGTTATCGGGCTTG
>CAZDYZ010000318.1:0-3806 GCA_964509525.1 uncultured Acidobacteriaceae bacterium | reverse complement strand
GCCAAGGCCTGCGCGTTGTCCTTGAAGGTATCGGGCGGTGCCTCGGTACCCGCATAGACTACTCTCAGGGTCCGATCCTGCTCCACCAGCAAAAACTCCAGGTGCGTACCCTGTCGCCTGATGGAGCCAGGAACGACGTTGCCCGCTACGCGCAGTCGTTTGCTGTACGCACCGTTGCCCATGCTATCCAATTCCTTGATGGTGACGTAGTAGCTCTTGCTGTCCTGCACGCCGGTGTAGGCGAGATAACCCAGAGAAAGCAAAATTACGAGGATGACTGCGCCAAAGCGCAGATATCTGCGTTCCTGCTCAGACATCGGATAAAACCTCAACGCCAAGCATACCGTCTTTGAACGCACAGCGCCATGTTATTCAGACCACAACGCCAGGGGCTTCTACGGCCGGCCAACCGGGGCCAAGCGCCTTCGATTGCCGGGGTAATCGTTCTGGTCTAAGCCGCTCCGCGTTGCCGGGTGGCTTCCTCCAGGTTGATTCGCACAAGCTCAATCAAGTCCTCGGGCGCCAGCGGTTTTATCCGGAAGACTACATCCAGGCCCCGATATTCAATTTCGGCGTCTGGCAGCCCGCTCAGCACAATCACAGGAATACATTTGTATTCGGCGCGAATGGTGCGAACCAACTCTGAGCCGCTGGATGCGGGCATAACGTGGTCGGTAATTACCACGCCAATCTTCTCTCCCACGGCGCGCAGAGCGGCAAGCGCACTTTCTGTGGTGGTGGCGACGGAGACCTGGAACCCTGCTTTCCGCAGCACTGCCTCGCGAACTCCCAGTTGCACGGGATTGTCATCGATGAGCAGAACCCGGCTCATGACGTTTACAACTTCACCTTCAACTGCCAACTGTCGAAACCTTCTTGGATTAGGGGTCGGAGCGCCCCCTCCGCTGGCTGGAAATATTAACCCGGGCATACAGAAAACGGGTACACATTTTGCAAGCTGGAGGACACTTCGTGCGCCGATCCCTGGCTATGATAGTAGCGCTACATCGCGCGCCGACGCACAAGCTTCCCTCGCGCGCGGAGTGATCTTCCCCACCAGCCGCAACGGATCGCTTGTGGAAATCGCTTGGACCCAGAGAGGATGCCGGCGAATCACCCTAGGCGCTCTCTTGTCCTCCGCAGATCTCCCTTCGCGCTTGGAACCAGTCTTGCTCGGGAGAACCGCCGTTTCTTCCGCGTTGCAGGTAAAGATGATAGGCGCGGATCCGGATTTTCTCGTCCAGTCCCAGAGAGGATCGAGGTTCGTGAGCAAATTCCGGCGATGTCGTTACCGGTTCCACCTGAGTGCCATTCCCACTTTCTGACTTGGCTTTGCGGCTCCGGCTTTTCCCTGTACTCGCTTCCTTGGCCCGTGTTGCTCTCGGCATCGTGATTGGCTCCTAAACTCAAGAAATTGCGACCAGTCTGCTCTCGACCTCAGGTCGCGGCTGGCCGTGTCAGTTCCACTATAACCAATTTCGACTGGCTTGGGGCGGCGCTAAGGTGCTGTTTTTTCCACAACTGTGCGCGACTCAACTTAGTAAAGTGCGGCTTGTCACGGTCGAGGATGCAACCCGCTTTCGAATCACGTCGTTTGGTGTCCAATGGGATATAGATTCAGGAACATAGAACGCCACGGTTGCGTATTAAACAGAGGGGCGGAGTCCCTGTCATTGCATGGTGTTCTTCGAGATTCTCCGGCAGATGTTGCGTACTCTGTGGGCGCACAAGCTGCGCTCCTTCCTGACGATGTTTGGCATTGCCTGGGGAGTCGGCTCTCTGCTGCTGCTGGTAGGGTTGGGTGAAGGTTTCCGCTCTGGCAACCGCCGCGAGCTGAACTCGCTCGGTGAAGACATCATGTTCATCTTCCCCGGACGCGCGCCCGCCGTGGCCGGCAACATGAGCTCCGGGCGGCAGTATTTCCTGACCTATCGCGACTATCTTGACATCCAGCGCGAAGCCCCCCATGTGCGCGCCGTGGCGCCGGTGCTGATGCGGCAGGATATCCGCGAGGTCAGCGAATTCGGCAACACCAACGGGCAGGTGGTGGGAGTTCCACCCCACTTCAACACGATCCGTTACCTACCGCTCGACAGTGGCCGCTGGCTCAATGAGGCTGACGACACCCAGAAGCGTCTCGTCTGTGTGGTCGGCGACGAGATGGTGAAGAATCTGTTCCCCGGTGGAAGAACAGCCGTTGGCAGTTCGATCCTTCTGAACGGTATTCGTTTCGACGTGGTGGGAGTCGTGCAGCGTGTCGGCCACGGCGACGACAACTCCACGAACAATCGCGTCTTCCTGACCTACACCATGATGCACCAATTCTTTCCGCTCGCCGGGGAAGAGCAGCAGGAAGCCGTATCATTCCTGAACTACCGACCGCGGGTGCGCGACGAACACGATATCGCTCGCGAAGAAGTGCGCAAGATCATCGGCCGCAACCATGGCTTTGACTGGCGCAATGAAGACGCTTTCGAGGACTGGGACACGGTAAAGAACTCCGAGATGGTGGGCAAGATCTTCGACGTGATGGACATCTTCCTCGGCGGGGTCGGCTTGGTAACGTTGACTCTGGGCGCCATCGGTATCGTGAACATTATGCTGGTGGCTGTCAGCGAGCGCACGCGCGAGATCGGCTTGCGTAAGGCGCTAGGCGCCACCAACCGCAGCATCCTGCTGCAGTTCTTCCTGGAAGGCGCATTTCTCACCCTGATGAGTGGCGCTATCGGCATGGGAGGTGCTGCGCTTCTCATGCATATGATGAGTGGCATGGGAGAGGTCCCCGGTTTCGATCCTCCCACGATGTCGTATATGTCGGCGACCGTAGCCATCGGCACACTGGCGCTGGCCGGAATCTTCGCTGGCCTTTATCCCGCGCGCAAAGCTTCCATATTGCAACCGGTTGATGCACTGAGGCAGGAGTAGCCAATGGTAAAAGATCTCTGCAGCCAAGCCTACGCTGCGATGCGCCACAACCGCCGTCGCACTGCGCTTACTATGCTCGGCATGGCCTGGGGCATCGCCACTGTCGTTCTCCTGCTGGCATATGGCGCGGGATTCGGCCGCGCCATCGAGACCATCTTTGCCAACTGGGGCACACGCATCATCGGTGTCTTCCCGGGCCGCACCTCGCAACAGGCTGGCGGACAAAAAGCCGGCACCAAGATTAGGTTCACCTTCGACGACATTGATCGCATCGTGAACGCCGCGCCGCTCGTGCATCGCATCACGCCTGTGGTGGAGAAGCAGAGCAACGTGCAGCAGGATGTTCGCACCTACATACTGCCCATCAACGGCGTGTATCCCAGCATGTTCCAGATCCAGGCCTTGCATCTGGGGGAGGGCCGCCTGCTGAACGAGGAAGACGAGATGTCGCGCTCACGCGTTGCCGTAATCGGCTCCGAGGCAAAATCCAAGCTCTTTTCCGGCCAGTACGCGCTCGGCCAGTTCATTCGCATTGACGGTATCAGCTTCCAGGTCATCGGCATCCTTTCGCCACACATGCAGGAGGGCGACGACAGTGTCAACAAGCTCATCTACATCCCCTTCACCACCATGGGCGACCTGAAGGACACGCATTATCTCGACGGCATCTGGCTCGACTACGAAGGCAATCAATACGAACTGGTCGAACGGCAGGTACGTGGTGTGCTTGCCCAGCAGTACAACTTCAAGCCCGACGACAAGCGCGCGGTCTTCGTTTACAACATGATGAAGCAGCTTAAGCAGTTCCAGATCATCACCGCCGCCCTGCAGGTGCTCCTGGCCTTCATCGGCACGCTGACGCTGGGCATCGGCGGCGTCGG
>CAZDYZ010000317.1:0-2438 GCA_964509525.1 uncultured Acidobacteriaceae bacterium | reverse complement strand
CATGCGCGCGGACTGCACTTTGCCGGCGTCCGTGCTCGTGATGTCCGCTTTTATTCTGGGCTGCTTTCCATAGGGCTGGCTCTGGTAGCGCTAGTTCTTGCATCGGCTGCGATTGACTACTGGACGGTCATGCGCTTCTTTGGGTCACGGGGGCTTGCCGCGCCACCTGATGCCTGGAAAGATCCAGTCTTTTCTCATCCCCTGACGTTTTACCTGTTCGATCTACCTTTCTATTCTGACCTGCTCGGATTTGTTTTTGTGCTCGCCATCCTCGCCGCAATTGTGTTTTGGGCAACGGCCCGCGGATGGCAGTTGATCGAGCACTTTCGATTCAGTCGCCTGAGGGGCGGACAGCGGACGAACACTATTGATTTTGGCCGCCTGGTATTGCCGGGCGCGACCCGAGCAGGTTTTGTTCGCGTAATCGCCGTGATTTTATTGCTCGGTTTTGCTGCCTGGGTTTATCTCGGCAACTATGAGCTTCTGTACGCGTCACATCCCTTCATGACCGGTGCCGATTATGTCGATCAGAAAGTTACGCTGCCACTGCGCTGGCTCCTGATCATCGTCTCGCTAGCGGCGGTGCCGTTGGTTTGGAAGGCTAGATTCAAACAGGCAATCTTTCTTGTTGTAGGGTTCTTCATTCTGCAACTGGCCGTGCCCGCCATCGTTCATGCCGTTTATGTGCGGCCCAACGAGATCTCCATCGAGCGGCCGTACATCGAACGTCACATTCAGGCGACCATTGCTGCGTTTGGGCTGAATCGCAACGCCACTGAACGCTCTTTCACGGTTTCCGGGCAAGCCACTGTCGATCCGGTGCAGGATGCGACACTGCTCCAGAATGTTCGCCTTTGGGACCTACGGGCGTTTAACGCAACCATTACTCAAATCCAGGCTCTTCGTCCTTACTACGCCTTCCCCGAAACCGATGTTGACCGCTATTTCATCGATGGTCGTATCAAGCAGGTCCTTCTATCTCCGCGCGAGCTCGACGTCAGCCAGCTATCTGCCGAGGCGAGTCAGAGCTGGATCAATCCTCATTTCATCTATACACACGGCATCGGTGCGGTCGTGGCGGAAGTCAACAAAATCACGCCTGACGGGCTCCCAGTGCTGCTCATTGAAAACGCTCCTCCCGAGATCAGGTCCCCGGGCTTCCACTTGACCCGGCCGGAGATTTACTACGGCGAGAAAACGCAGGACCCAGTTTTTGTGCATACCGCGCGTGAGGAGTTTGACTATCCTTCCGGCGACCAGAACAAATACACGACCTATCAAGGCACAGGAGGTTTCCCTGTTGGCTCTCTGCTTCTGAAGATGGCGACTGCGGTCTCCCAAGGCGAGCCCAGCATCATTTTCACGGGATATCTCACCGACCAGAGCCGCATGATGATTTATCGCAATGTGCAAGCCAGACTACAGCATCTGGCTGGCTTCTTGCACTGGGACGAGGATCCCTATCTTGTTATTACGGACGATGGAAGATTGGTCTGGATTGTGGATGGGTATACGACTTCTCTCTCTCATCCATACGCGGAAGCATTTCCTGTGGCCGGATTGGAGGAAGGAGCAAATTACATCCGCAACTCGGTAAAGGCTACGGTCGATGCCTACAACGGGAAGGTATCTTTATTTGTGTTCGATCCGAGCGACCCCATCATTCAGGCATACCAACGTCTCTTCCCAAAGCTATTCCGGCCTGCATCGGAGATGCCGTCTGATCTGCGGCGACACGCCCGCTATCCCGAAGCGATATTTCGTACACAAGCAGAGGCGTACCGAGTCTTCCACATGCGCGATCCTCAGGTGTTCTACAACAAGGAAGACATTTGGGAGATCGCACGCAACGTGTTCGGCCAATCTGGACAGCCCGAACCCGTCAAGCCGACCTATGTAGTAGCCACATTGCCTGGGGAAACAGAGCCTGAGTTCATGCTGATTCTGCCGTTTACTCCACGTGGCAAAGACAATTTGATCGGGTGGATGGCCGCCCGATGTGACGGTGAGCAGCTAGGAAGCCTGATCTTCTATCAACTGCCGAAGCAGCAACTCATGTACGGTCCCATGCAGATTGAATCGCGCATCGACCAGGACCAGAACATATCCAAGGACCTTACGCTATGGAACCAGCAGGGCTCGCGCGTATTGCGTGGAAGTATCGTTGCTCTTCCCGTGACCGGGGGCTTTCTCTACGTGGAATCCATTTACATTCAAGCCACGGAAGCCCGCATGCCGCAACTCAAGAAGGTGGTTCTGGCGATGGGCGACCGGCTGATCTATCGCGACAGCTTCGATCAGGCGCTGGGCGAGTTGAGGGGCGCTCCGGCGCTCACGACACCAGCGCAAACAGTGACAGCGCCGGCACCCGCCATAGGTGGGACCGATTCGTCAGGTTTGGCCGAGCGGCTGCGCCACTTGCAGGAGCAGGCCGAACA
>CAZDYZ010000316.1:0-2591 GCA_964509525.1 uncultured Acidobacteriaceae bacterium | reverse complement strand
TTGGCCGATTTGCGTGGCGTCGTATAGGTTCGAGGTGATGGGGTCCCAGCATTCCGGGGTTGCGGGATTGGCGCCACAGCAACTACTGCCGCCGGTGGTGACGCGGAGGGCTGCCTCTCCGTATTTCGCTTTGACAACTTCCTTTATGTCGGCCTTTGTGCCGCTCGGGCTCATCGAAATCTCTCCTATTTGCAAATCTGAACGATGTCCTTGGGTTTGACTGCTTTGTTGCGGGTGCAGCACTCTGCATAAAGGAACTGCAGGAGTTCCTGCAGTGCTTCGGTATTGGCGGTATAGCGCAGGAACGTGCTCTCGCGGCGCACGTTCACTAACCCCTCGTTCCTCAGTTTGTCCAAGTGGTGGGAGAGAGTTGAATTCGGGATATCAAGTTCTTCCTGAATCTCCCCTACAACCAGGCCCTCCGGATGCGCTGATAACAGTAACTGCATGATTCGCAGCCGTGCTTCGGTTCCCATCGCCGAAAACATATCCGCATACCTTATGACTTGGTCAGTGTTTTTGTTGGCCTGAGTGCTTAACATATTTCGATGTTTGCAGAAATATGAGTGGATGTCAAGTGGAACTCACGGCAATGACGATAACAATTCCCTCATGGTCGAGGGCGATGAACGAAGTAAGTCCTCGGCAGAGGGCGAACCCTACCAAGAGGTGACTTTCTCCCCGTAAACTCGGCCGACCTTTTATGATGCAGCTTCATTTTTTATTGCCCAAGGAATCCATGTGTTTAAGTGAATTTGAGATGCTCACCGTCGTCACGAGTGCTTCCGATTTTCGCTCTCAATGGGTCATACGCGTGGGACAATGTTTCCGAGTCTTATCACTGGCTGCGATTTAAATCGAGGGCTAGCCTCTCGCGGCCACGATGACTTCACACATGCCGGTTTGGGCCCAATCTCAGCATAGCCGACGATACAGACACTGACGCGTCTTTTCCTCCCTTTTTGTCTGAAGTGAGTTCGATGTTGGTTCTCATAACCGCCGTGGTTGCTGATTTGCCCGACGTCTTACTGGATAAACGTCGCGCTAAGAAGCGACTGTCGAAGTTGATGTAGAATTCGTCCCGCATGCAATGCTTAGCAGGCGCGGATGAAGAAGCATAAATCGAAAGATGCCCAAGCCAACTGCAGCACGGTGGCTGTGGTTCAGGCCGCTTCGGTTGCTTTCGACCGCAAACAAACGCTTGAAAAGGCGCTGGATTTGACTCGCGAAGCTGCCCGGCATGGTGCGCGTCTAGTGCTGTTCCCTGAAGCCTTCGTTCCGGGTTATCCTCGCGGTCTGGACTTTGGTGCTGTGGTTGGATCACGTAGCGAAGCCGGTCGCGACGACTTTCGCCGATATTGGGAAAATGCTATCGACGTCCCCAGCACGGCGGTCGACGCTCTCAGCCGGGCTGCGCGATCGAACCGGGTGTATCTGTTGATGGGTGTTGTTGAACGCGACCGCGGCACGCTCTATTGTTGCGTTTTGTTTTTCGCGCCCAACGGCGCCTTTCTGGGCAAGCATCGCAAGGTCATGCCTACGGCCTCGGAGCGGCTGATCTGGGGATTCGGAGACGGCTCAACGCTGCCCGTGTTTGACACGCCTCTGGGCCGAGTGGGCGCAGTCATCTGCTGGGAAAATTACATGCCCCTGCTGCGCACCTACATGTATTCGCGAGGCATAGAAATCTACTGCGCCCCCACAGCGGATCATCGCGATACTTGGGGGGCCACGATGCAGCATATTGCAGTGGAAGGGCGTTGTTTCGTACTCGGCTGCAACCAATTTAACCGTCGCAGCGATTATCCCGAAAACTACCGAAGCTCTCTGGGTGATGCGCCGGACACCATAGTCTCACGCGGGGGGAGCTGCATCGTTGATCCTTTTGGCAAGTTTCTTGCCGGACCCAATTTTGAAGATGAAACAATCCTGGTAGCCGAGCTGGATCGGAGGCAATTGCCACGAGCTAAATTTGATTTTGACGTCGTGGGTCACTACTCCCGGCCGGATATCTTTCGTTTGCTTGTAGACGACCAACTTAAGCCAGTGGTGACAAAAGACAACGTCCCCACTGGAGCAAAAGGCCAGCCTCCAGCACGCTGAGAGCCACGCCACCGAAGGCTGTGTCCGCAAGCTCCCTCGAAGTTGGCTTCGTGGAAATTACAAGAGCTGGCCAATTGGGCAGCCGACAGCTTGTGATGAAAGGCGCGCGTCCGGCCGGGCAACCAGTGCCATTACGGGACAAACGCCAAGATTTCACAAAAACGTCACACCCTGTTAACAAACCCTCCCCAGCGCCGGTGTCTACTTTCCCCACGCAATTGACTCTCAGGCCACAACCATACGAACCCGGCGGCGCGTTCAACATCGGCAATTGAGGAGAACGCGATGGAATTGTTTGCAGACAGCAGTTACATTGTGCGGTTAGTGTTTCGACCGCGTTTGCGCCGGTCGCGCGGATTTCTGGCGATCGCGACCGCCATCGTCATCGCCTCGTCAAGTTTGGCGTTCGGCCAAGCGGGCACGCTGGATGCAACATATGGAACAGGAGGAATCGCAGCGGTCTTCTCGCTGGCCAGCGGAAATTTACT
>CAZDYZ010000315.1:0-1581 GCA_964509525.1 uncultured Acidobacteriaceae bacterium | reverse complement strand
TCGGCGTCTTAGTCGAAGTACCCGTCATGCTTTCAGTCGTGCGCATCACCATGCGGAGCAGGGATTGGTACGAGCGGGCGGCAGTGACGCGCATACGAGGCGCTTCAATACAGTAGAGACCGCAGCAGCCTGGGCGTTCGTGCGTGAGAAATACGGAGCGCTTGCACGCTCATGCGACGATGGATTAGGCGAGTTCAAATCGAACGGAGGCGCGACCCGATGATCGTACGTTTTTTTTAAGACCGACGCTTGCTTTAAGCTTGCTCGCGGTCGGCGATGCAGCACTTGCGCTCGATCAAAATCTTCCACCCTATAAGAAAGTGGACGACATTTCGGGCCATCTCATATCTGTAGGTTCCGACACGTTGCACGATGACATGGTCCGTTGGAGCAATGCCTTCATGGCCTTGTATCCAAACGTGAAGATCGAGGTCAGAGGCGAGGGCTCGGTAACGGCCACCCCGGCATTAGTCGACGGGATCGCTCAGTTTGGCCCGATGTCCCGCCCAATGAGCAATGACGAAGTGCAGGCGTTCGTCGACAAGTTCGGCTACAAAGCTGCCCACTTTCGCGTTGCGGTGGATGCGTTGGCGATTTACGTCAACAAAGATAATCCGATCCGTTGCCTGACCGTGCAGCAAGTCAATCGCATATTTTCGGTGAACCGCAGGGCAGCATTTGGCGGCGATATCTCGACTTGGGGCCAAGCTGGCCTAACCGGCGATTGGGCAACACAACCGATCGTGCTTTATGGACGCAACACAATCTCAGGCACCTATGGCTTTTTCAAAGAAATGGCGTTGTTGGATGGAGATTTTAAGCCCAGCGTGCGGCAGCAATCCGGTTCCGAGGAGGTTGTTCAGCACGTTGCTAACGAGAAGTACGCCATAGGGTACTCCGGGATCGGATTCAAAACAGCTGGCGTCCGTGCCGTGCCTTTGGCTTTGGCCGATGGATTGCAGTGTTACGACACATCGCCCGAGATGACGTATGCCGGCAAATATCCTTTCGCGCGGCTTTTGTATGTTTATTTGAATAAAAAGCCGAACGAGCTGCTGGATCCTCTTCGCGCCGAGTTCATCAAATACATTCAGTCGAAGGATGGGCAGACCCAAACTGAGCGGGGCGGCTTCTATTCGATCACCGCCAAAGATAGGCAAGAAGACCAAAAATTGTTGGGTCTGATTGCGCCTGACGGCCAATAATCGCACGGGTAACGCAACACATTTTAGCTTTGCGGGAGGAGACTATGGAACAAACTCTGGCTCTCCTCCTCCTCGGGCTTGGCGCGGCAGGATCGGCTTCAACGAGCGCCAAGGCCGCCGAAGTTACGGGAGCTGGCGCGACTTTTGTCTATCCAATCATGTCGAAGTGGTCCGGCCGATTGCAGAGGAGGATTGCCACGTATATTTGGGTCGGGGATATTCGGGAAGCTCCACGGCGAGCGTAGTCATCGCTCGACCACCTTTGTCCTGTCTTCTCATTCTACGACGACGTGTCACCGATGGCGACGTCCGCCGCGCCAATTGGTCGACCGACTAGCGGAATACAACTATTAATCAGTACAAAAGTATCTAGACA
>CAZDYZ010000314.1:0-7742 GCA_964509525.1 uncultured Acidobacteriaceae bacterium | reverse complement strand
ACTTTGTGAATGCCCTCGCGTACCCCGATCACCTGCAATGCCGGACGGATAGTGTTGGGATAATTCTGGGTAACGCCCGAGACGAGGGCGTCGGCATCACCCAAGCGGACCATCATAGAGCCAAAGATATTAGGATCGTTCATTAGCTCATCCGCTGAGCCAAGTGTCACTCCCCGGCGTTGCCGCAGGCGATACAGCTCACGGACGTACTCCTGACGTCGCGGTGCAGTCGCCGGTTCGACAATCGTGATGCCGTCAAGGGGCACACCCAACTCGGCTGCCGTGCGCCGGATTTCATCGGTCCGGCCCAGCAGAATAGGAATAGCAATCTTCTCTTCCGTGAGTACGTGGCAGGCCCGCAGGATCTTCTGGTGCGAGCCCTCAGGGAAAACGACCCGCTTGGGATTCGCTTGCGCTTTGTGCACCATCAGGCGCATTAGTTCATGCGCCTTACCCAGGCGGCTCTCAAGCTGCTCGCGGTATTGCTCGATATCCACGGGGTTTTGCGCCACCCCGGTGTCCATTGCGGCCTTGGCAACCGCAGATGCTTCCCATACGAGGACGCGCGGATCGAACGGGGTGGGAATGATGTAGTCAGGCCCAAACTTCAAGGTCTCCACGCCATAGGCACGGCAAACGGAGTCGGGAACATCCTCTTTTGCCAGCGCCGCCAGTGCATGGGTCGCCGCCAGCTTCATTTCTTCATTGATCGTGGTGGCGTGTACGTCGAGGGCGCCACGGAAAATAAAGGGGAAACCGAGGACGTTGTTGATCTGGTTGGGATAATCGGAGCGTCCGGTGGCCATGATGATATCGTCGCGGACGGCGCGTGCTTCTTCGTAAGTAATCTCCGGGTCGGGATTTGCCATCGCAAAAACCATGGGTTTCGGCGCCATCGACGCGATCATTTCCGGCGTGAATGCGCCCTTTACGGAGAGACCCAGCAGCAGGTCAGCGCCCTTCGCGGCCTCAGCGAGCGTGCGCATGGGGGTGTCCTTGGCGAACCTCTCCTTGTAAGGATTCATTCCTTCCTTACGGCCCTTGTAGATGACGCCCTTGGTGTCAACCAAAGTGATATTCTCGCGCTTGACGCCCATGCAAACGTAGTGTTCAGCGGTGGCGATGCCGGAAGCGCCAGCGCCATTCACCACAACCTTGATCTGGTCCAAGCGTTTGCCCGTCAATTCCACCGCATTGAGCAGCGCCGCGCCAGTGATAATCGCTGTGCCATGCTGGTCGTCGTGGAAAACCGGTATCTTCATCGTCTTCTTCAGGGTTTCTTCGATGTAGAAGCACTCCGGCGCTTTAATGTCCTCGAGGTTGATGCCGCCGAAGGTTGGTTCTAGCAGTTGGCAGGTCTTAATGATCTCGTCAGGATCATGGGTATTCAGTTCGATATCAAAGACGTCGATGCCGGCAAACCTCTTGAACAAGACACCTTTGCCTTCCATGACTGGCTTGCCGGCCTGCGCGCCAATGTCACCGAGTCCTAGTACTGCAGTGCCATTGGTTACTACCGCGACAAGGTTGCCCTTGCCGGTGTACTTGAATGCATCGAGCGGGTTCTTTTCGATCTCCAGACAGGGCTGGGCTACACCGGGGGTGTACGCCAAGCTGAGATCGCGCTGGGTGCGACAGGGCTTGGTGGGAATGACTTCCAACTTTCCCGGTCGCGGCCCATTGTGATAGTCGAGAGCATCCTGCTTAGTGATTGCCATGACGGCCTCCGAATGAATGTAAGATGGCGTGCAAAGGCGAAACAGCTCCGGCTCGATTATGGCCGTGGCAGCTAATCAAGGAAGCAGCGGAATAGCGCAGCAAATTGGCGATGAAGATGCGCCTCCACGTGAACACACGGGCTGTTGGGAGCCGGAACGTTCTCCCTCGGACTTCAAGCATGTACCTCTTCGGGAGGCTGGGAAAGTGTGGGCGTCACATGGGGCTGTGAGCAGACGCATTGAAACAGCACCGCCTCCGCAAGCGTCAACTGAGTGCAGATCGAGCGGTGACAGCGGCAGACCGTTCAACTGTCTAGAGATCGCCTCTGTCGGTCAATTATCATCCCTTCCCAGAGAAAACCTGGGTACCATGGCCATTGACGTTAGACATCGGCACCAACTCAGTGGAGCGACGCATGGTCCGCAAGGCTGGTAACTGCTGATGCACTTGCTTCAGAATCGCATTGCCAGTACACCCAGGAACACTCGTGACCAGTCCAATCAGTTCCAGGTCGCTAGGTAATGCCCGTGCAGAGCGCATCACGATGCAGGAAGTAAGCCGATGAGAGGTTTGGAGCCGACGTAAGGTGTCGTGTGCATCGATTTGTGGCGGATGATCACCTATCACAATTAGATCGAACCGTTTTCTCTGTAACCAGAGGAATACCTCATCGATGCTCCACGTGGTTGTCGTCTCGAAGCCCGCCTCTTCCAACACCTGTTCCAACGCTATGAGAACGCTCTCGTCAAAATCGAAGACCAGAATGCGGCGTGGCCCCTTGTGCAGAAATGATGCGTTTTCCGTATCCATGGCTTCCCTTCCATGCAGTTGGCAAAATCGAAGGGCGCGGAACGAAGGGCGGGAACGGCGCAGGAAGCACAGGATGGCTAGCACGCTGAGCTGCTACCTCCAGACATGAACTTGCGCCTGCTGCGCAAAACTTAAATTCTGGGAAATAGGCTCGTCTATCCGCTACCGTACACAACAACAACATCCCTTAGGGGATTAACCTCGCTCTGGACCAGAGGAAAACGCGATTACCGTCAGCCGGTGAACCCTTTCCCGCGAACGAGGGAAATCGGCAACCGAACGGGTTCAGTTCCAATTCTTCAACTGTGGCCAGGCTTCAGCCAACGGCTGCTTGAGGCCGCGGCAATAGTAAATATCAAAGTGCTCGTACGGCATGGAGTACGGATGCTCAACGTGGGCCACGGCTCGAACATCCACAAAACGGCGCTCGAGCTCCCACCGTCGGCCTTGCATTACGATGATGCTCTCGCCGGTGTAGTCCCGCGGCCCCCACAGAAAATAACTCTGGTGACCGCTGATAGCAGGCGGCAGGCCGTATTTTGGACCGAAGAGATCGATTGCACCCGCCTGGCCGTAATTCTGCCCGAAGATCGCGGTCTTGCTGCGAATCTCAGGAGGCAGACTGTTGTAGACCTCGGCGACCGTCGCGGTCATCTCCTCCCATCCGAACTGGTCGGCAAAGAGCTGGGGCAAGGGGCCCAGCCGATAAGTCTCCACTCGGGGCTGCTCGAGGTGCAACAATTTCGTGTATTGAATGTATCGTTCGGGAGTCAAAACTGGGATTGCGATAGGCGACAAGATTGCACCGGCCATCAGCATCAACGCGGGATAAGCCAGTCTGATCCACCTTCGGCGCGGTTGGTCTAGCCACGATTCCCAAATGACGCCTCCGCCGGCAAATAGAAGGGGGAAGGCCGGATAGAGGTAATACACTCTGGGGTTGAGGGTAAAGATCGTTCCTGCCGTGAAGATCCACGCCCAACCTAACACTCGAAAGGCTTTCCCAAGCCTCGAGAAGAAGAAAAACCATAGGCCCGCCAACCAGATCGGCAAGCTCAGCGGCAGCATAGTCAGAATTTCTTCGCCTGCGAACCCCAGGAACCCTAAATGAACATTGCGGTGGCTGCGGCGGATGTTCTCCTGAAGCTCCAGGAAGGGGAAGTGATGCTCAACGTTCCACATCAGATTCGGCATGAAAATCAACAATGCAATGAGGCCTCCCACCCAGAGCCACGGACCGGCAAGCAGGTGGCGCTGCGGAGTCAGGAGCAGCCCGAGGACAATGCCGGCGCCGAAGATTAACATTGAATATTTGTTTTCGAGCCCTACACCGGACACTAGGCCAAACCAGATCCAGAGCTTTTGATTGCCGGTCTTGATGATGCGGACTACAAGGTAAGCGCATCCCAGCCAGAATAGGGGCTCGAACGCATTCATGGTCAGCAGGTTGTTCGTAGCGAGGATCCCTGGCGCCACCAGAACCGCAAGAGCAGCGAGGCTCTGCGCAAAGAGCCTTCCTCCGAGCTCACAGGCAATCAGCGCAGTGAAGGCAACCTCAGCCGCTCCTGCGAGGGCCGGAAAAAGCCGGATTGCCCCTAGTGAATCTCCCAGCAGCAAGTGCGCAGTCCAAGTGATGAAGGCAATTAGAGGCGGCTGGTCAACGTAGCCCCAACCCAAATGCCTGCTACAAGCGAGGTAATATAGTTCATCAATGAAATAACCGTAATGACGGCTAGCGTACAAGTGCACTAAGAGTTTGCCGGCCGAGATACAGAGGACGGCGATGGCTGAAGTCAGTAAAAGCCGCCTGTCTTGGGCTTCGTCGAGCATGCATGGCGTCGGGACCAGCGCACTGGTAGGCGCATTTGTATTGTAGAACCCCTCGATTGATCCGGATCGCCTCTTGTATTGCGGGTGCAACCCGTAGATTGGGGGAGCCGACCGTGATGTAGACGTTGAGCCCTGGCCGCTGCAATTCTCAGGGCTTAGCATGCCACTGGAAACACAGGGTGTATCCATCCGGATCGTGAACATACATCTGCTTCATACCGTAGCTGGTAACCAAGGGGGCTTCCACTTTTACTCCCCTGCTGCGTAGTTCCTCGTACGCTGCATCCACATTCTGACACCCGAAGAATAACCCGGTATCGCCATGAGCAGCCACACGCGCAACGTCCCGTACAATTGGGCGGTCTTCATCATGTTCGTACGCGGTATTGAGCATCAATTCAGCATCGCCTAGTCGAAGCAAACCCCAGTGAAATCGATCCTTGCTGAGCAACGGCGAGGTACTCACGACTTCGAAACCCAGCAAGTCGCGATAAAAATGCACTGATGTCGGCATGTCATAAACCTGCAGCAGTGGAGTTAAGCTGCGCACATCGAGCGCCATTTTGACCTCACAGTCGCAGACGAAATCACCCTCAGTTTGTCCCATCGACGACACAACATACCAACAGCAACCCATCCGGACAAGTAACTTCTGTTAAGCGCTCCTTAAGAGAAGAACCATAGGTAAAACGCCCGCAAGGATACATTTATGTAATTGGAAGACGCATACAATCAGATGCAATATCAGAGACAAATGGCCGGCGACGTCACGGTCGCAAATACTCGAAAACACGCTGGGGTGGCTTTCGGGGTGGCTTGCTTTACCTGCCAGGCTGTCGTATGTCGGAGGTCTTGGTTGCGCGGAATATGCCGGCGAAAAGTCTTTATTTTCAGCTTCCCACAAACCGGCGCGGTTCGAATACGAAAGCGCTCTTAACGCAGAAACCCGCTATTTCACGGAATTTCGTATAGAGAGTTCAATTGTGCGACCCCGGGGCTATGTGTGGCTCGACGAGGAAAGAGTTCACTGGAAAAACAATTGGACAAGAGATTAGGACAACCTTTGCAGCTCTGCTGCTGAATGCTGGGCGGTCATACGTCAGAACTATCTCCACTGTGGTTCTACTCGTAATGTATAGACATGGTTTGTTGCTGATACGGGAGCGGCTTTGCCGCTCCTCGGGCGGTGCAGGAGTTCCTATCGGCGCTTCAGAGCCTCAAGTTCATCCATCGTACGTGGCCAATCAGACTTCAGCAGTCGCGAGAGACTTCGATCCGCTAGAAGTTTCCCGCCAGTTTGGCAGCGAGCACAGTAGTTGGTTTCATTGTCAGCATATCGAATCCGCTGAATTTGTTCGCCGCATCTCGGGCATGGTTTCCGGTAACGCCCGTGTACTGTCATCCCCTCGCGAAAAGCAGTTACCTTCTCTGGAAAGCTTCGTTTCGCTTCGCTGCGTAGCCGGTCTATCCAGATCTTGAGAGTGTCGCGAGTTGCCATGTATAGACGTTCCCACTCGACCGGTCTCAGTTTTTGCGTAAGCGCAATCGGAGACAATCGGGCAGCATGCAGGATCTCATCCGAATAGGCATTGCCGATGCCACTGACGATGCGAGGATCGGTAAGGGCTCTTTTGAGAGTACGATTTTCCGCACTGAGGGCATCACAAAATGAACTAAGATCGCTGGTGTAGACGTCGATTCCGCCCGGGTCGAGGGATTGCAACCGTTCCTCTCCACGTAATACATACAACGACGCGCGATGTTTTGTCCCGGCTTCGGTAAGTACAAGCGAACCATTGGGAAAATCGAAAGCCGCCAGGTTCTTGCGTCCCGCCAATTTTGCATTTTGCGATCGCCAGTGCAAGCGGCCTGCAATCATCAAATGCAACACCAGCCAGAGATCGGGTTCCACTCCAATTGCTATCCGCTTGCCGACCCGCCGCAATTCCAGCACAGTGCGACCTTCTACTTCCGTAATTTGCGGTTCTGTGGTGCGAAGCAGAAAGGGACTCGTCAACCGTATTAGCTGGATCGGCTGTCCGACGATCCGTGATTCAAGGGCCTGGATATAGGCGACGATATCGGGTAGTTCCGGCATATTGTCGAGGGTTTTCGTTCGCCTACGTCAAGCGGACCGCGGAGAGCGTCAGTTGAGTGACACTGAGCGAAGGTCTAGACCAATGTTACCACCCAAGAGAATCATTTCAGAGAGTGGAGTTGCCCCCAAAAATGAGACAACAAGTTAAGACTCATAATCCATTAAACGGAGGAATGAGTCATGGGATTGTCGCGCAGGCAGTTCACGCGAGAGTTTAAGTTGGCCGCCGTGCGACGGCTGGAGGAAGGAGTTTCGCTGGGCGAAGTGGCACGGGCGTTGGAAGTGAACGCCAACGTTCTGCATCGGTGGCGGCGCGAGTTTCGTCAGGGACCGGGAAATGCTTTCCCCGGCGCGGGGAAGCGGCGATGGTCGGAGGGGCGAATCGCCGAACTGGAGCGAAAAATCGGTCAGCAGACCCTGGAGATCGATTTTTTAAAGGGGTGCTTGCAGCGCATCGAAGAGCAGCGGATGCTGCAGGCACTGAGTGGAAAGGCGCCATCTGCGAAAAGGTCAGGGAAGAGATGAAAGTGCGGCGTGGTCTGACGATTCGACGCATGGTGGAGTTGAGCGCCATGAGCCGAGCCAGCTTCTACCGTTCTCTGGTGCCGAAAGCAGCGGGATCGGATGCGGACATGCACCTGCGCGACGCCATCCAGCGCATCGCGCTGGCATGGCCCTGTTACGGGCGCCCACGCCTCACGGCGGAACTGCGGCGGCAAGGGTGGCGGGTGAATCCAAAGCGAGTGTACCGGTTGATGCGGGAGGACAATCTGCTGTGTGTGCGCCGGCGCAAGTTCCTGGTCACCACCGATTCCGCGCACGGTCTGCGGGTGTATCCCAACTTGGCACGCACCATGGTTTTGACCACGATCAATCAGTTATGGATCGCGGACATCACGTACATCCGGCTGCAACGGGAGTTCGTGTTCTTGGCCGTGATCCTGGATGCGTTTTCGCGGCGGAATATCGGGTGGGCACTGGATCGCACGTTAACCGCAGAGCTCACTTTGACAGCACTGCGCATGGCAGTTTCCCGCCGAGCCATTGCGCCCGGGTTGGTGCATCACTCCGACCAGGGTGTGCAATATGCCAGCCGAGATTACACCGAGTTACTGCAGGGCCTGGGCATCCAGATCAGTATGTCGCGCAAGGGCAACCCTTGGGATAAGGACTACGCTTCACACTGCACCTCCTTGATACGTTACGATACGACCTTGGTTAGTTAGGGCTCGCTGGGATAGCTTAATGCCCTGTGCTTTCCTCGGCGGATTCTCGCCCGGTGGTT
>CAZDYZ010000313.1:0-7977 GCA_964509525.1 uncultured Acidobacteriaceae bacterium | reverse complement strand
GCGCGATGTCCTCGATTTGCCGGGAGGGAACGCCGGCTTGCAGCATGTTAAGAGTTTGTTCCTGCGATAGGGGGGCGCTTTTCTCTTGACTCCGTGCAGGGACCGGAAATAGTAAGTAGTGAATTGTGAATAGTAAATTACAAATTGCCAGCGTTATTGCCGGGGCGGCGGAAGTGCGTCTTTTTTTGCCTTTGACCATTTCCTATTTACTGTTTTTCTTGGCCGCGCCGCGCGATGAGCGGGAATGGGGAAGATACTTCGCCAGAAACTTTCCCGTCAGTGAGAGGCTGTTTTGGACCAGGCTTTCGGGGGGACCGGCCGCCACCACGTATCCGCCGGAATCGCCTCCATCCGGGCCAAGATCGATGATCCAGTCCGCGGTTTTCAGAACGTCCATATTGTGCTCGATGATCAGAACCGTGGCGCCGGTTTCAATCAGGCGGTGAAAAGCCGTCAACAATTTGCTGATGTCGTCGAAGTGCAAACCGGTGGTGGGCTCATCGAAAATGAAGAGGGAATTGTCGCTGGCCGGATGCGCCAAGTGGGCCGCCAGGCGCACGCGTTGGGCTTCGCCACCGGAAAGGGTGGTGGCGGATTGGCCCAGCCGCAGATACCCCAGCCCCACTTCCTCCAGCACCCGAATCTTGCCGGTCAACTTGGGGATGTTGGAAAAGAAGGTCAAGGCCTCTTTCACCGTCATCTGCAATACGTCGTAGATATTTTTCCCTCGATACTGGATCTCCAAAATGCCGGGCTTGAAACGACGGCCGCGGCACTCCTCGCAAACCAGCTCCACGTCAGCGAGAAATTGCATTTCCATGGTCACCGTGCCGTCGCCCTGGCAGGTCTCGCAGCGTCCTCCGGGAATGTTGAAGGAAAAATATCCGGGAGTGTACCCGCGCTTGCGCGCTTCCGGAGTGGAGGCGAAGACCTCACGCACGGTGTCAAAAGCCTTGATGTAGGTAACGGGATTGGATCGTGGAGTGCGACCAATCGGTGACTGATCGACCAATACGACCTGATCGATACAGTCCGCCCCGAGGACGCGGTCTACCTCTGCCTCCGGTCCACCTGTAACCTGCCCTTTCTGAGCCGCCAGGGCGTTGTAGAGCACGTCATGCACCAGCGTTGATTTTCCCGAACCAGAGACTCCGGTGATGCACACCAGCATCCTCAGTGGAATCGAGACATTGACTCTCTTCAGATTGTGCGCCCGCGCGCCGACAAGCTTAATGGTTCGTCCTGTGTCAGTCCGCCGCAATGACGGCATAGGAATGCGCAGGTCTCCACTCAGATAGCGTCCGGTGAGGGAGGCAGGATTCCGGCGAATCTCATCGTAGGTACCGGCGGCAATCACGCGCCCGCCCTTCTCGCCGGCTCCCGGCCCGAGATCGATAATGCTGTCGGCAGAGCGCATGATTTCGGCGTCATGCTCTACAACCAGGATGGTATTGCCGAGATTTCGCAGGTCGTGCAGGATTTTGATTAGCCGCTTCGTGTCCCGGTTGTGCAAACCGATGGATGGCTCGTCGAGCACATAAAGAGTGCCTACCAGACGAGAGCCGAGCGAAGTTGCCAGCTGGATCCGTTGCGCCTCGCCGCCGGAAAGTGTCGAAGCCAGGCGATCAAGTGTCAGGTATTCGAGTCCAACGTCATTCAAGTAACGCAATCGGGAGATAATCTCGTCCAGCAGCTTGTCGGCGATTCCGGCTTCCTGTCGCGTCAGCTCCAACTGGGAAAAGAAGCTGCTCGCCTCTTCGACCGTCATCGCCGACACCTGGCAGATATTTTTGCCTGCTATCCTCACCTGGCGCGCTTCACGACGCAGCCGTAGTCCATTGCAATCGGAGCAGACCGAATAACCGCGATAGCGACTGAGGAAGACCCTCACATGCAGCTTGTACTTTTTGCGCTCCAGATGCTCGAAGAAACCGCGCACCCCCCAGAACTTGCCGTCGCCATTGATGATGAAATTCTGCTGGTCGGGGGTGAGATCTTGCCAGGGAACATCGTGCGGAATGCCGGCGGCGCGCGCATAGCGGCGCATCTCGGTGGCCAACGGCCGATAGTTCGGCTTGGTCCAGGGCTCAATAGCACCATCAGCCAAGGTCAGGGACTTGTTCGGAATAACGAGATTCAGATCGAAGTCGATGGTGTTGCCGAATCCCTGGCAGCGAGCACAAGCCCCGAACGGATTGTTGAAAGAGAAGAGCCGTGGCTCGGGTTCTTCGTAACGAATATTGCATTGTTTGCACTCAAAGCGCTGCGAAAACCGCATGCGCTGAGGCTCCTCACCTTCAGCTGGAGCAGTCTCGAACCAGACGGTTCCGGCTTCACGGTACCCCTGTTCCACGGCATCCACGATGCGTGCCCGGGCTTCCGGAGAAACCGAAATGCGGTCGATCAGCACAAACACCGGTTCATCGAAGTTCAGGTCGAGCAGCGATTCGGGAGTCGAGAATTCAAACAGTTGTCGATTCTGATACAGCCGGTTGAATCCGCGCTTGCGCAACTCGAACAGCTGCGCTTTCAGCCGAGAATCGTCAAGCTGCTTCGAGGGCTTCTTTTTCGCGGCTCGGCGACCCTTGCTTTGCCCCGGTGCCGAGGGTGGGGCCGGAGTATGCAGCGGAAAGAAAACCTGGACGCGGGTTCCCTCGCCCAGAGCGAGAATGCGGTCCGCAACCTCATCGACGGTGTCCTTCTTCACTTCCTGCCCGCAGTTGCAATAAGTGCGGCCCACCCGCGCATACAACAGGCGCAGATAGTCATAAATCTCGGTTGCCGTGGCTACGGTCGAGCGGGGATTGCGGGTAGTATTCTTCTGCCGGATGGCCACTGCCGGCGCAATCCCGTCAATAACATCCACATCCGGTTTTTCGATACGCTCGAGGAACTGACGCGCGTAGGCCGACAGCGACTCCACGTATCGGCGCTGTCCCTCGGCATAGATCGTGTCGAAGGCAAGCGACGACTTGCCTGAGCCGGAAACGCCGGTGACCACCGTCAGGGTGTTGTGCGGAATCTCGAAGTCGATGTTCTTCAGATTGTGGACGCGTGCTCCGCGTACGGAGATGCTCTCACTTGCCATGTCCCAGGGCTCCGGCAGCCGAAGACAGAAAAGCTGAACCTGTCAGGGTCGGCCCCAGAACCGCCCAAGACTGGCCGCCGAAACCCTTTATTATACCCTGTAGCAATCTGGTGGAGGCTGTTCTTACCTGGCGAAGTACAGCAGGGCAAAGATGTAAATCCACAGCGCACCCATGAAGTGCCAATACCAGGCGACTACATCGATCACGATGCGTCTTGTTTCTGGCGGACGGTGTAGCCAGCTGGTAACTCCGGCGTAAAGTAACGCCAAGATCCCGCCGGCCAGGTGCACGGCGTGAACGCCGGTCAGGATGAAGAAGAAGGAGAGGCCGGTATTGGTGGCAAAAATGACGTTGATCCTGCGCAATTCATGCCATGCGTAACCCTGCCCGAACAGAAAGCCAAGTCCAAAGACGATCGTCACCCACAACCATGGCAGGGCATGGCTGACACTGACGCGAATGCCTGGAATGTCGACAATGGGTGCAAGAGCCACATCTTCAGCGGCACGGCGGCGGGCAATCTCCAGAGTGAAACTGCTTAGTACCAGGATAAAGGTATTGAGCAGAAGAGTCTTGACGGGCAGCGTCAACGGCGCCCAATCACTGACGTAATCGTTGCGTGCCGGATCCCACACGGCGCCCGCCTTACGCACCACATAGGCGGTCGTGAAGGAGACGAAAAGCATCACCACAGAGGACAAAAGCAATACAACGCCCAGACGGTAACGGCGCAGACGTTCGCCATAATTGGGTCGGTCATCGCCACCCCGGCCTCCGCCACCACCCCGGCCTCCCGGCCAACCGACGGTAGGCCCCCGGCCTCCGCCACCAGGGGAAGTTGTCGGCTGTCGAGTACTAATTCTGCGGCTCAAGTCGTTGCCCGATGTGTCCTGCTGCCATTGGTCTTGACGCCAGCCAAGGAAGCGCTCGAAAAAGTTGCCTGGGGAACTCGGCGCACTGCTTGCCGTGCGCGTCCCATATCCGTGTGACATTATGATGCGCGTGGGTGAAGGAACTCAACCTACGCGCCGGAAATTCATCTCAGCAGCCACGAGCACGGGGGCCGAGATCCTGTCCTGGGAGGGCTTTGCTGTGACCTGACTTACAATTATCTGGCCGGGGACGTTCAAGGGATGAAACGCAAGATCACCGTGGTAGTTGTGGCGTTGGCTATCCTGTATCTGGGAGATTTCCTCTCCCTCCATTTCCGGATTCCGGTTCGCGACACGTTCGGCAGCGTAACCGTACACACCTACTACGCGGTCAAATTGAAGAACGGAAGGACGGAGTTCGATTACGCGGGCGACCACGACGTGAGTTGCACCCATTCCTTGTTCCCACAGCTGGGCGTCATGCCATGCTGGTATGCCAGCCGCAGGACCGAGGAACAGATCAAGATTGATTCGGGAAACCCCAACAACCCGCATTTATTCTGAGCATGCAATGGGAAAGCGATTCGGGCCCTCTTGCCTTGGGCGAAGAATCCACCGTCTGCCCGCGGCGCGAAGAGTAATTCTGCATTTGCCGCCTCTCGTGACAGCAAGTTCGAATTGGTGAACCTGCGGCAAGGGTAACACCGTACCCATGTGGAGACGACTGCGATGTCGGCCTACGACCTTGACTTGGAGCTCATTCTTGTATCAGACGGAGAGGGAACATGGATTTCTAATCGGGCAGGCGGCGGATGCCTCTCCATGTTCGTCTAAAAACGATGAGGACGAACCCGGATTCAACCATGTGATGGAACACGGCTAGCAGCGCTATTAGCCCGGGCCGTTTGGACTCGTCGGTGCGCCCAATACCCCATGATTGACGGCCGCCGCGACGGAGTTTGAGAAAATGCTAGACGCTGACTGCTGCCTCGGTGGGGAACGAGGCTCAAATGCGAGAGGAACCTTTGCTTACGACCAGGATTTTCAATTTCGCAGGTGCCGCCCTGTTTCTCGTGGCGTGGGGATTGGAAGCACAGATAGCGCGAGCGCCATCCCCTGCCCAGATGCCGAGCCGGCAAGATGCAACCACCGTGGCGCTGACTCTCGCCGATGCGATCGCGCGCGCAAGGTCAAACAGCCCGCAATTTCAGGCAGCCCTCACCGAATTGGGGCTGGCACGGGAAGATCGCATACAGGCTCGTGCAGCGTTGCTGCCAACCGTTAATTACGGCGCAAGTTTCATTTATACCCAGCCTAACGGTACCGCTAGCGGAGTATTCATTGCCAATAACGGCGCCCATGAATACATCAGCCAAGGTATCGCGCATGAAACCCTGGGGTTTGCCTCAGTCCCGGATTATCAACGGGCCAAGGCAGCACACGCTCTGGCCGAGGCAAAGGCAGAAATCGCCGCACGGGGGTTGGTGGTTACGGTGGTACAGGCGTTTTATGGGCTGTTAGCGGCGCAAGAAAAAACAACCAGCACCTCGCAGGCCGCCGAGGAGGCGCTGCATTTCTTAGACCTCAGCAAGAAGCTGGAGGACGGCGGAGAAGTCGCGCACTCCGACGTAGTCAAGGCACAGATCCAGGCCAACGATCTGCAACGCCAGTTGCAGGACACAAAGCTGGCGGAACAGAATGCGCGCCTGTCCCTGGCGGTTCTGGTGTTTCCCAATGTCTTTCAGGATTTCACGCTGGTGAATGATCTGGCCTCAGCGCCGATGCTGCCTCCGTTCCCCGATGTCCAGGCGATGGCACGAACCAATAATCCCGAGCTGCATGCCGCATTCGCCGCTTTGGAGGTGGCAGACAAAGAAGTGACTGTGGCGCGCGCCGGCCATCTTCCTTCGCTGGCCGTCGACTGGTTCTACGGAATTGATGCCAATCAGTTTGCGATCTATGATCGCAATGGTCTGCGCAACCTTGGTTACTCCGCAATAGCCAGCGTCAACGTGCCCGTCTTCAGCTGGGGTGCGACCCAGAGCAAAGTCAAGCAGGCTGAGCTGCAACGCCATCAGGCACGGGTAGAACTGAGCGCAGCACAACGCCAGGCCATCGCCGACTTGCAGTCGTTCTATTCGGAAGCCCAGACGGCTCGTGGACAACTGGATGTCCTGCAGAATACGTCTGAGTTGGCGGCAGACAGCCTTCGTTTGACAAACTTGCGCTATCAGGCGGGGGAGGCGTCGGCGTTGGAGGTTGTAGATGCGCAGAATACGCTTACCGCGACACGCAACTCGTATCACGACGGTGAGGCGCGCTATCACCTGGCAATCGCAAATTTGCAGACGCTCACGGGAGTATTCTGACCATGAGATCCCTCAGTCGCCTTAGGTGTTCGCTTTTCTTTTCCCTTTTGGGAGTGGTTGCGGTAACTACCTCCTGCTCGAAGAGCGATAAAGAGAAAGAGCCCGTCGTAATCGTACAAACGGCAGTAGCCGAGCGGGGCAAGATCGAACTGGTGATTACGGCAGATGCCGTTCTGTTTCCCAAGGACCAGGCGGCGATCACACCCAAAATCACTGCGCCGGTAAAAACCTTCTACGTGAATCGTGGCAGCCGGGTGCAACGCGGCGAACTGCTCGCAGTCATGGAAAATCGCGATCTGGCTGCGGCAGAGATTGAAAGCAAAGGCGCGTACGAGCAGGCACAAGCTACCTATGGGATTGAAACGTCATCCAGCCTTCCCGAAGAATGGCAAAAGGCAGAATTTGACCTGAAGGCAGCGAAGCAGGAATACGATGCCCAGCAAAAAATTTACGACAGCCGCAGACTCCTTTACGAGCAAGGTGCCTTGCCGCGTAAGGAGTTCGACCAATCGGCTGTGGCGATGACCCAGGCCAAAGCAAATTATGAGATCGCACAGCGTCATTTAGCCGCACTGGAGGCGGCGGGCAAGAAAGACCAGCTGAAGTTAGCCAAAGGGCAGCTCACGGCGGCGCAAGGGAAATATGAGGGAGCTACAGCCCAGCTGTCGTATTCGGAGATTCGCAGCCCGATCGATGGTGTGGTCACAGATCGGCCGCTCTATCCTGGTGAAACCGCGCCTGCTGGCACGCCGTTACTGGTGGTTATGGACACCTCTTCGGTGACGGCGCGAGCGCACATTCCTCAAGCTGCTGCAGGTGAGCTGAAAGTGGGGGATGCCGCCACGATCATCGCTCCCAACGACCTTCGAGTTAACGGTAAAGTTACGCTTGTAAGTCCAGCCGTTGATCCCAACAGTACGACGATCGAGGTCTGGGTGGCGGCTCCGAATCCGGACGGAAACTTGCGTCCAGGGACGGCGGCAACCGTGCAGATAATCGCTCGCACGATCAACGACGCCCTTGTTATACCTGCCGCTGCGCTGCTGAAGACCCCTGACGGGGCCACTGCCGTGATGGTGGCTGGAGCTGATGGCAAGGCGCATCAGGTAAGCGTAGAGACTGGCATTCGACAGGGCGATCGCTTACAAATCACCAAGGGATTGAGTGCTGGCGAGCAGATCATTGTTACGGGAGCTTATGGTCTACCGGACAACACCAAAGTGAAGATCGCAGAGGCAGTGCTTCCGGCTGACGCCAAGAAGGACTGAACGAGGATGGGTTGGCGAAGCATACTTGATCCGGTGCGCGTTACCGGCCCAGCTGATCAGCGCTACTGGTACAGGCGGTATGCCAAGTGTGTGATCTTTCTACTCGTCGTCCTCATTTTGGGCGGTGCCTATTTAGCGACCACGATCCCGGTTTCGGTCTTCCCCACGACCGACTTTCCCCGCGTCATTATTGGTGTGGACAACGGCGTCATGCCGATCGATCAGATGATGGTCACGATTACGCGACCCATCGAGGAATCGGTAAACAGCGTACCTGGACTGCAACAAGTCCGCTCGATCACCAGCCGCGGCTCCGCCGAAATCGACCTGTTCTTCGATTGGCACGTGGACATGGTGACCACACTGCAACTGGTGGACG
>CAZDYZ010000312.1:0-6786 GCA_964509525.1 uncultured Acidobacteriaceae bacterium | reverse complement strand
ACGGGACTGCCACTCATGCCCGCCACCACCCCCGTAAACTCGATCTTTTTGCCTTGCAGCCGCGCGAGGATAACGTCGGATTTTGGGCCAGCCATATTGCGCATCACGCCCAGGATCTCTACCTCTATCGGCTCAGGCGTGGTTCCTTCGAAGACGGTATACGCCACACCGCGCATGCCCGCTTTCACCTGGCTCACTGGCAAAATCTGGACTTTTGTTTGGTCGGCAGCGAAAACCGCCAAATGGGCGAAGCAAAGTAACATCGACGAAATCGTGCTGCGGAGCATGCTCCTCATTCCTCAAGCCAAAGATGGCTTTGCCGTAAACCTCCGCGTGTAGCACTCGGCCCAGGCTAATCCAGCGCCAGGTCGTGAGCGCGGACCCCAAATAGCGATTGCGGCCGCCCAGATTTCGAGGGATTTTCAGTCGGCCACACCGAATCAATCTACCAGGAATTGGATTTATACTAACAGAAGTACTGCCTATGAGGCATTGCGATGTGTTCTGCGAAGTATCGTAAGCATCTCACTATTTCACCGGTCGTTCTTGGCACCTTTGCTGTGGCGGTTATCACCTTAGTGGTGAGCGTCATTGTATTCGCCTTGCCCGGCCGCGCTCAGTCCTCCAACAGCAACCAGTCGGCACCGCAATCCCAGTCGAACCAGCAGAACAATCAGGCTCCCGATGAGGCTGGTGGACCAGCGGGTGATGCCGGCCCGATCGCAGTCCCTAAGAAGAAAGATACCGAAGAAGCTCCTCCGCCCCCGAAGCCAAAACCAGCCGACGTCCCTGCATTTTCGCTGCACGTGGATGTTCCCGTTGTGACGGTTGACGCTCGGGTTGTGCAGAAAGACGGGCGGCCCATAGCGCTACCAGTGGAGACGGCGAAAGAGCACTTTAAGATTTGGGAAGACGGTGTTCCGCAACAGATCCAGAGCGTGACGGTGAGCAAGGCGCCAATCACCGCAGTCCTGCTGGTGGAGTTCGCAGCTACCAACTACAGGTTCATGTATGACGCCCTGAACGCTTCCTACATGTTTGCCTCAAACCTGCAGCCCCAGGACTGGGTGGCGGTGGTCGAATTCGACATGAGAGACCATATCCTGGTGGACTTCACACAGGACAAACAAGCCATCCTTGGCGCGCTGAATACGCTGCGGGTTCCCGGCTTCAGCGAAACTAATATCTTCGACGCCATGTACGACACACTCGACCGCCTGGATCGGATTCCGGGGCGGAAGGAGTTGGTGGTCGTGGCCAGCGGACGGGATACCTTCAGCAAGCTCACGCTCGACCAGATTTTGAAAAAGGTGAAGCTCACGCCCAACGTAACAATTTATACGATCAGCACGGGCGCAGCATTTTTGAACATGATGGATGCGCGGTATGGAAACAATCCAGATATGTCGATAGCCATGATGGATTACGTACAGGCCGACAATCAAATGAATACATTCGCCAAAATGACAGGTGGACACTGGTATAAGCCGCGCCTGCAGGGTGAGTTGCCAGAGATCTTTCGCGAAATCGCGGGGTCAATCCGGAACCAGTACACCATCACTTACAAGCCCACCAATACCAAGCAGGACGGTACCTACCGCAAGTTGAGGGTAGAGCTGGTCGGACCCAATGACAAGCCGCTGGAGATAAGAGACCAGAAGAACCACGACATCAAGTACCAGATCATTGCCCGCGACGGCTACACCGCAAAGCACGAAGTGGAATAGAAACGTAATCGTACTTCCAAAAGCGAAAACGCCCGCAAAACAGTAACTGTTTGTAAAAGCGCGCGGCTCACGGTCGCTTGTGGCTTGGCAACTTCGATCGGGTTATGACAGGCAAGCTGGACCTTTATTTTTCTCTACAGAAGATTATGAGCTTGCGCCCAATCTTCTCAGTAGGCTTGTCCCGATTGCCGTCAAGAGTCGAATTCCGTGGCCCAGCGCAGGGCAAGCAGAAAAGTTCAGCGCCGGCAGCATCGAGGTCATGGCAGACCGCAGAGAAACTCTGAACCTTCCGAGCGCAAAGAATGTTCTGCGTACCATAATTGCAGCCCAGTCTGCCCTCGAATGACTTCTTACTGCCCCGCCGCTGCTGTGCCCCCTACTAGCAAGAACCATCCGCTCCCGCTACCGATGTGGGCATCTTTGCTGAACTCCAAGACGATCTCGCCCAAGGGCTCGCCCCTGCCGTCGCGGACGAGCTTGACGTCCTTAAAACCGTAGAGACCACAGGCCGAGGTGGAGAACACCCAGAGCGCTTGCACAATACCGTTGCCATCAGTCGCCGTGCAGTTTCCCTCTACCGCCGTTGTCAGCTTGCCCCATGGTGCTCCGTCCCACCGCCCCACGATGGAATCGCTTGACGCAACCACGCCATGGGCACGGTTCACCACCTCTCCCCCTACCTGTCGCATGACCCATTCGTTCGAGCTCACGTAATTCGAATCGGCGTTAATAGGAAGCTCTGCCGCATATACGCTATCCATAGCCGCGATTGCCCTTGCACTGACCACGAGAGGAATCGTTTTCCCGCCAGTCTGAAGCTGGTCGAACTTCAACACCATACGTGAACCGCCTCCTGCGATTTTGGTCACGGACACAATGTGACCTGTAACGTGCGCTCCGGCTTTGACCTTCTCTCCCGCAGGCAGCGGAATGTCCTGCATAAGCCGGGCTGCAATCTTCTGTCCGGGCTTGTCCTTCTTGGCGTTCAGCGTGGTGCCGAGCATGACCGGGAGAGCCGTCCCAGGAGGAATACCCTGAGTGATCAACATCGCAAGGGCACCAACCAAGCCAGCGCCGAGTTTGAAGCCTAGCATCACGGTGATAGGAACTAGGATTATGTTACGCAATCACCTGTGACATGACCACTTGCGGCGGATGAAAAGTTTACAGTGCTACGAAGTTGCGTACCATTTGCTTGCCGTGTTCGGTAAGTACGCTTTCGGGATGGAACTGCACGCCCTCGACGGGGAATCTGCGGTGCCGAAGTCCCATGATCACGCGTTGCCCATCGCGATCGTGGCAGGTAGCTGAAATCTCCAGTTCATCAGGCAGGTCTTTCTGTTCAACGATCAGCGAGTGATAGCGCGTTGCAGTCATCGGCGAAGGAATGCCATTGAAGATGGATTTGCCGTCGTGCTCAATCGAGCTGGTCTTGCCGTGCATCAACGTGCCAGCGCGGACGACCTTTGCGCCGAACGCTTCGCCAATGGCCTGGTGGCCTAGGCACACGCCCAGCAAAGGCACGCGCCCGGCAAAATGCCGGATCAATTGGATGCTGATGCCCGCGTCCTTTGGGGTACAGGGCCCGGGAGAAATCACCATCCGGTCAGGATGAAGGCCTTCAATCTCGTGGACCGTGATCTGGTCGTTGCGACGAACCAATACCTCTTCCCCTAATTCGCCCAGGTATTGCACCAGGTTGTAAGTAAATGAGTCGTAGTTATCCAGAACGAAGATCATGGTTCAGGTGTTTCGCTGGATAGAGTATGGAGTCTGCCGCGCCAATTTTCCAGCCTAGACTCCGGTAGGCTGTGGCTTTGGCGGGGTGTGCGATGTGAGATCGATCCCAAGCTGTCGTCTCGCGCAGCAGGGTGTCCGGGCGACCAGGCCTAAGTCGTGGGGCCCCGACCGACTGGTCTGTAATGCCACTCAAGTTTGAGAGACTAAAATCTAAGCATGGCACAACGTGTTCGCATGCTCATGTCTGTCGTCTTCTTGGCCGCTGTCGGATTAAGACCTTGCGCCGCGACTGCTCAGAGCCAACGCATCCCCGCACTGGCTGCCGAGGGCGCTTCCGTCGAAGTTAGGCGTGCAGTCGAAGACAAAGGCTATCGAGCGACGCTCGACGATGGTTGGACCGCGGAATTCTGGTTCGCTAAACAGCTTAAGACGGCTTCGCAAGATGTTCCCGGCGCGATTTATCCTGAACTGGCGAATGCTGAGTTCGTCGGAGTAGTTAACTTGCCTAAAGGCATGACTGATTTCCGCGGGCAGGCGATTCCAGCAGGAGCGTATACCCTGCGCTATCAACTCTTGCCCCAGGATGGCAATCACATGGGAGTCTCGCCCAATCCCGATTTTCTGCTGGTTATCCCGATCGCCAGCGATCCAGATCCCGAGCTGCGTTACGTGTACAAGAAGCTTGTCGCGCTGAGCGCCACGACAGTCAGCACACACCATCCGGCAGTAATCGCGATGGATACCGCTGGCGAGCCGGAAAGCATTGTGAAAGACTCGCAAAACATGACGGTATTCACTGTCGCACTCACCACATCAGCAGGAACAACGGAGAGGCTTGGCATTGTGTTAAAGGGCGCTGCTGCACAGTGAGTCGTTGGCCAGCGAGGACCGAGAGTGCTGTCGGGTAGAATGGCTCTCGCCTATGGAGGAATCCGGTGTCTTGACGAACCAGCCCAGCACCCCGTCGTGGTTCCGAAGACATTGGGATTTCCTGGCAGTCTTGCTGCTGATGGCGGCCTCGCTGCCGGTGACCTGGCTCTCCCCACGCGCTTTGGTCATCGTCGCCGACCCTGGGATGTTCGATGATCATTGGGTTCTGGACACGCCCTTCAAAATCTCTCGCGGACTATGGTTTGGCCGTGATGTCGCCTTCCCTTACGGCCCCATTTTTCAGTGGTTGATGAGTGCTCCGCCGCGCTGGATGGGCCTTTCTATGGCTGCCATCTACACCAGTTACCGAACTCCATTGCTGTGGTGCACCTTCCTGTTTGGATACTGGACACTTCGCCTTCTGCTGCCGGAACAACCGCCGTGGAAGCGCTTTCTGCTCCTGCTCTTGCTGTCTTGCTTCTGGGCGCCCTGGGATGGCCGCACCGCCTTTGACATTCTGCTTTTTGCGTTGTTCCTGCGAGGCTGGTATGCGGTGCGGCAGCAACGGCTCAATCCTGCGCTTCTTGGATGCGGCGGTGCACTTCTGTGTGCTGGTGCGTTTCTCTACTCTGCCGACACCGGCGTCTACGGCATCGCGGCTTTTCTGGTAACCGCAATTGGAGTGGCATGGGAAGGTCGGCGCGATGCGCAGTCGTTCGGATCGTACGGCGTCGCCGCCCTCGCCTTCGCCGGCCTTTCCATTGCGCTGGTCTTTGCTATCAACACAGCGATGGCCGGGGTTCTTGACTTTCGTTTCTGGCGAATCTCCTTAGAGTTGGTCAGCATCCACCGCTGGAACGAGCCCGTGGCAATGTCGGAGGCTGTCCAAATCCAACTATTGGTCGTTCTGTTTGGCGGAAGCGTCATTTTTCTTTCACGGCATTTCATGCCGGATGATTGTGCCACCAGCGTCACCGCATGCACGGGATTCCTGCTCAGCGCTTTCCTCTTCGCGTTTGCCGCCTTGCAAACCGGGTTAGTTCGCTCTGATCCGCAGCACATTGTCTTTGCTACGTATCCGATGATATTTCTCGCCAGTGCCGCTCTGTTCTCGTTTCGTTCGCGGACTGCTTGTGCTGTGGTGGCCCTTATCGGGCTTACATGTTCCATGCTGTTTGGCCAACCAGTTGCGATACTCCAACCATCAAGCTTCCATTATCGATTGGCACAAATGCGGCATCCGTTGACCGAATGTCCTGGCAACTTTCGGGAACTCAGTGGTGTCTGCTATCCTCTGGCCTTTGCCCAGTTGCTACAAACCGGTGTCAGCTACCTTCAGCAGCACAGCGATGGGCGCGACTCCGTTGTGCTGTTCCCATATCAATACATTTTCGGCATTGCCTCAGGTCGCAATGTTGCTGGCGGAGTCTTGCAGTCGTTTCTGGCCAGTGGCCCGTACTTGTCTCAGTTCGACATTGCCGGATACCGGCGGGCAGCAGCTCCTGCTGGCCTTTACTTTCCCGACGGCGATCTGAGCATCGCCATCGACGGAGTCTCCAACTTCACGCGCACGCCGGATGTGTGGCTTTGGCTTAATCGGCATTACCGATCAGAGCAGGAACTGTCACCTGGAATGTTTGATCTCCTAAGAGATGAATCGCGAGCGACGCGGATTTCGCTGCAACCGCTGGCGCTGGCCGTCGCGGCACAAAACTATCCTATCCGCGAACGCACATCGGTGGTGGATCTCGGAGATCCCGCGTGGCCGATCAACGGGGCTGATTTTCTGCGGTTGCGTCTGACCGCGCACTACGGGCCGCTGTGGAAGCTGCGCAAGCCAGAGCGTCTGCAACTCGAGATCACGCGCTCTGATGGTAGCCGTGATCTGCACTCCTTCGTGATGGAACCGAATGTGCCATGGGAAGTCTGGTTCTACCCCTGGAACCAAGCTGATCTTGCAGATTATTTTGCCGCTGACGAAAGTCGCTGGCGTACTCGCCCGCGCCCTCCTATCACCCACATTCGCCTGCTGGTTTCTCCGCTAGACTGGGGTTCACAACAGCCGAACTCGATCGCGATCGACTCGGCCGATGCAATCCGGATGGTTATGGCTCCCTAACTGTCGCTTGTGGGTACGATCAGTCACCGGAGTGATATCGCATTTTTCTCATAAGATAAAATGGCACTTCATATCCATGAAGAAGCTCGATGAACTTGTGAGCCGGCAAGGCTCGCCGCAGCAGCAGTCTGTCTTCCGGTGGTCGCAGTCGTGCCTGACAAGGCATTGGGACGTGCTGGCCTTAATGCTGCTCTTGTTGGCGTCCACGCCCGCGGTGTGGCTTTCGCCCCGAGCGCTGGTGGTCGTGCGCGATACCAGCTTGATCGATGACAATTGGCATCTTGACGAAGTCTTCAAACTCTCACGCGGCATCTGGGTTGGCCGCGACGT
>CAZDYZ010000311.1:0-3897 GCA_964509525.1 uncultured Acidobacteriaceae bacterium | reverse complement strand
GGTCACCAGGTACATGGTGTTGGTAGTGGTGTCGATCACCGGAGTTCCGGTAATCCCGATTTCCGGGACCAAGTCTGCACATTGCACCTGAAAGCTCGCCACCGGAAGAACGCTACCAAAACTGAAGTAGCCAACGTAGCTTGTATGCCATAGCTGCTGACCGCTGTTCACATCAAAGGCATAAACCTGATCGTGTTCCGTCGCGATGTAGAGCACATTGTGAGCCGTGCCTCCTATGACCACTCCCGGCACATAAAGAGGCTGGGTATAGACGTAGCCTTGCACCGGAAAGACAGCCAGCTTCCCGAATGATTGCACATTCACATTCGCCGGAGTGAGCGTGGTCTCATTGGTGTTCGCTCCGGAACGATAGTTGTCATTGTGATAGGTCGTGACTGGGACTTGTGCTCCCGAGAACGCAAAACTCAGGAATACCAAGACTGCCAAAGAGATGCTGTTGCGAACCAGACACACGTATGACTTCATATACATTGGCAGCTCTCCCGCCTGTGTGGATGACTGTGCCCCTCAACCCTTGGAACGTTCGGCGCACTCTAGTTCGGCTACAAACCAAAGTCAAGTGAAAATCCCTTTGCTTACTACTACCAACGATAGTAGCTGGGCTGTTCGCACATCGCCGTAACTTGCCAATATTCTGCTGCAAGAATGCAATATCTACCAGGTTCGTCTGCGATCTGAGCTGTTTGGTCCCCCGGCTATACGTCGGCAGCTACAGCCGCGCGTCCTCAACGCTAGGCGCAAAAGTTTGCCTTCTTACCGACTACAAGAAATGTGACATATCGTCCTGCAACCGCGTTATTGATTAACGTGCCGGTTAGTCGAACACAACTAAGCCCGGTACCGGAGGACCTCGCCCTCCCAAACCCCTTGCTGGCTACAAGCTATCCCGCGCCCCTGCCCACGGTGAAGGCACTCTAGATGTCTGTGCGCGTTTGTCTATATCGTCCGGGTGTTGCAGCTGTTTGCAACGAGTTTGCAATAAAATCTTCTGGTACCCACTTGACCTAATGGGCTTGGCTGGCGCCTAATGAATTGCCGCTGCGCTCAGAGTACGTCCGTAATGGCCCGAGTTATCCTATTAGTTGCAACGCAATTGCAAATACTACTTGAACCGCAGAGTCTTTTCCCTCGGGAGGTGGCGCAGCTGATCAGGAAGTATCGGCAACAAAGGTGCATACCTTGGAGCACTCAAGAGCGACAAGCTTCGCGATCAAGGCTCTTCGCAAAGGATCGTCGGGACCGAAATCGACGAACCGATGCGCTGATAATTGGCACCAGCCTACTAGGCCTAGTTATCGGTCTTGCCAAGAGAACAACCGCGTAGCTGGTGCCGGGCAGAGTTGCGTTTGCGGTGTACCTGGCACAATCCTAGGGCGCTTCAGCCGCGGTTGGGTATCTCTATTTATTGCAGTTTTCATGCTCTTCGCCGTCAGTTCCTGGGCAGAGGCTGGTGGGGTTGTCTCCGGCAGGGTAAAGGATACCAGCAGCGCGGTAGTTGCGAACGCAACCGTAACCGCAACCAATATCGACACGGGAATCCGACAGCAAGTCGCGACAAACGATCAGGGATTCTATTCCCTCCCCGGCCTACCCATCGGGCGCTACAACATCGTCTTCGAAAGAACAGGCTTCAGGCCCTACCAGAGGACCAACATCAGCATCGACGCCAACAGCGCGCTCACTGTTGACGTCGTGTTGGAAATTGGCGTACAGACACAGGCAATTACGGTCAGTGAGAGCGCCGTTCGCGCGGAGACGTCTGATACCCAGATGGGCGAAGTCATCGGCGGTACAAAACTGACGGCTGTACCCCTGAACGGCCGCAGCTATACCGACCTACTTGCCTTACAACCAGGGGTTGTTCCCGCTACTTCACTCTCTGCTAATACCCAGCAGGACGTCGGCGTCAGCCCACTCTCCCCCTCCGGCGACCTCAACCCGGGAACGATTTCGATTAACGGCCAACGGGAGTTCTCGAATGCATTCATCGTAAACGGCAGCGACGCCGAAGAAGATGTGAACTCTGGAACGGCAATTGTTCCTAATCTAGACTCTATTGCCGAATTTCGAGTCCTTACCGGTAACTTTGACGCAGAACACGGAGGGCACAGCGGGGGGCAGATCAATGTCGTTACAAAATCCGGCACCAACGAGTTTCATGGCGATGTGTTCGAGTTTCTACGCAACACGAGCCTCGATGCGCGCAACTATTTTTCTCCTACCCGCGGCACTTTTGACCAAAACCAGTTTGGAGGAACAATCGGCGGACCAATCCGAAAAAACAAGCTTTTCTTCTTTGCCGATTATCAAGGAACGCGACGGACGCAGGGAATCGCCACTGGCCAAATCCCGGTTCCTTCCATTCAGGACCGGTCCGGTAACCTCCTGGATCTGGCAACCTCGCTGACCGGCACGGTCACCGGCCAGTACTGGGCCAACCTACTCTCACAGGAATTAGGACATTCCGTTTTCCCGGGCGAACCCTACTACGCACCCGGATGTACTACTTCCTCGCAGTGTGCTCTCCCCAATGCTGTGATCCCAATCTCGGCTTGGTCGGCTCCGGCGAAGCATCTGCTGCAATACATTCCCCTGCCGAACGTGGGCGCCACCACCTTCGCAACCTCGGCCTACAACGAGACTCTGCGGGATGACAAAGGCGCGTATCGGCTGGATTACAACAGTCATTGGGGCCTACTCTCCGCCTACTACTTCCTGGACGACTACACCTTTAATAATCCGTTTCCCGTGGCACAAAGTGGAGCCAGTGTTCCGGGTTTCAATGCGCTCTATCTTGGTCGTGCGCAGTTGCTCAGTTTGGGCAACACGAAGACCATAGGAACCAACGCGGTCAACGAGTTCCACTTTAGCTATCTGCGAGACCACAACGACCTCGGAAGGCCGGTGGGGGGACTGGGCGTCAGCTTGGCGTCCCAGGGATTTGTGACCGGAGCGGGCACTGCCGGTATCGTACCCCTTAATCCGCAAGGTGAAGGGGTCGAGAACATCGTCTTCAATGCCTTTTCCATCGGGACAAATGCCAACCAGTTAAAGCAAGTCAACAACACTTTCCAGTGGATCGATAATTTTTCGAAGGTAGCGGGCCTGCACACCGTGAAGTTCGGGGTGGAATTCCACTACGATCAAATTAACACCGACCCGATCGCACAATTTAACGGTAACTTCCTATTCACCGGGAGCCAAACGGGGTCCGATTTTGCCGATTTCTTGCTTGGAATTCCGAGCCAATATAACCAGAGTCAGCTTCAACCATTTTACGGTCGCAACAAATACTGGGGTTTGTACGGGCAGGACAGCTGGCGTGTGCGTTCCAGTCTCACACTGAACTACGGGCTGCGCTGGGATCGCATCGAGCCTTGGTATGAAAAAAGCAACGGGATCTCGACATTTGAGCCCGGCAAGACATCGGTGGTGTTTCCCGGTGCGCCTGCCGGCATACTTTTTCCCACAGATCCCGGTGTCCCCCGAACGCTTGCACCTGCTGGGAACCTTGATTTCGCACCCCGCATCGGTTTGGCCTACTCACCTACCGCCGGCGAAGGGACATTTCTTAGCAAGCTTCTGGGCGCCCCTGGCGAGACCAGCGTGCGAGCCGGTTTCGGTATTTACTACACAGCGATCGAGGCACTGACCGTGGGCATCCTGGCGGGGAACGCACCTTATGGAATCACCTATTCGAGCCCGGCCCCGCCGCTGTTCGCCACTCCGTTCGTCATCGCCTCGACAGGGCAGAACCTGGGCCAGCCGTTTCCCGTGTCACTGGCCGCAGGAAAAGCATCCAGCAGCAATCCGAATCCGAACATCAATTGGTCGCAGTATGAGCCGATCACTGGTATTCCGGGATACGCGACGACG
>CAZDYZ010000310.1:0-3136 GCA_964509525.1 uncultured Acidobacteriaceae bacterium | reverse complement strand
CTGCAGGCGCTGGCCCAGTTCCTCGAAACAGTATTGCGTCTGGAGAAGCATACCTTCCTCAAAAGCAGCATCCGAGGCTATCTGCAGGCCAAGAACATACGGCTGTTACTCGCGGAGTTCGGTCCCGTCGGCAACCAGATGCTGCCCATAACGAATGACCTGAGAATTCCCCTGGTGGTTTACTTCCACGGATACGACCTATACAACAACCAGACATTGGAACGATGTTGCGCGGAGTACACGGCTTTGTTTCAGGACGCCGCGTGCATCATCGGCGTCTCGGAGACCATGCTCAGCCGCCTCGAGGAACTCGGAGCGCCGTGTGAAAAGCTGGTCCACCTTCCCGCATTCGTCAACTTAGAGCTGTTTCCCTGGTCCGACCGCAGTTCGAAACCGCCGCGTTTTCTCGCGGTCGGACGCTTTGCCGAAACCAAGAGCCCGCATCTCACCCTGCTTGCGTTTCGTGAGGTAAGCAAGGTTATTCCAGAGGCAACGCTCACCCTGATCGGTAAAGGCGGTGGCGGCGAGCTGTTCGAAGCCTGTCTCATTCTGGCCACAGCGCTGGGCCTGGAGAACCGGGTCGAGTTCAAAGGTGCCATGAGCCACGAAGAGGTCGCTGCGGAAATGCGTCGGGCCCGCGTCTTCGTCCAGCATTCGGTCACCACGCCGGAACACGGAGACCGGGAAGGGAAGCCGGTAGCCATCATGGAGGCCATGGCCAGCGGTCTGCCGGTCGTCGCTACCCGGCACTCAGGGATCTCGGAACTGATCGAAGATGGTGTGACCGGCCTGCTCGTCGCGGAGTACGACATCGCGGCGATGGCTGCTGCCATGATTCAACTCGCGCAGGATGACAATCTGGTCCGCCAAATCGGCGAACGGGCCAGCGCTTTCCTCCACCATCATCCGCTCATCAGCCGGCACGTTGAAATCATGGAAAGCATCATCGACCAAACGATCGCGGACAGCTAGTTATGCGGTCGTCTCGGAGACGACTTCACAGGCTGCAAGAACTCGAACCCGTAGATCCCTCGCTGACTAAAGCCTGCTCGCGATGACAAGAATACGGCACTTGACGGTGCACCCTTCGACTGCGCTCTGGGCAGGCTGAAGGGCGATCGTCCTCGCCGGGTCGCGTCAATCCTCTCTTGTATCTCGCCATGATCAGGACTCCCTACCAGGTCACTCGCCCGGAGCATGTAGCTGTACTCGAATCGCCCAGGCATTTCGTGCTTCCGCATCGCATCCACAAACGCGGCTTCGAAGTTGTCACACGGCGACTGCATCAGGTTGGCATAGCTGCGAATGACGGGAATTCGCCGCCTCAGCGACCCATCCTCTCGCCGCAACGCAGCCGTCAGTCTACCCCGGCAACTTTCGCTCAGAAACGAATAGTACGAAGAGACGTTTGGAACTTGGAGGGATGTCTCCACGGATGAGGCGTCCATAACAATGCGCCCGAACTCCTTGCTTTTCAGAGCTGCCAGGAAATCGAAGAAGTCGATCGGCGCACCCTGGGGATCGCGATACGTCAGATCGAGATAGGGATCTTGAATAATGAGACGCTGCGTTCCCCGGAAGTCGATATTTACCAGCACGACGCTGTGAATGAATCGCGCATAAGGCTGCTCGGTAAACCCGAACGAATACTGATAGGCCTTGAACCCAAACGCCTGTAGCAGCTTGATATAGAAAAACGTGGTGATGCCACACTCGGCGGACAGGCTGTGGCCTCTAAACTTCGGATAGAGTTCCGCGGTATCGAAGTTCTCGAAACTGACCGACTGATACAAGTGCCTGGTGCGATCGTCCGGTAGCCCGAGATCGATTAGCCCGCCTACGTACTGCCGCAGAAACGTCGTCTTCTCGAAATCGGACGGGGCCGCGTTGAGCTGCCGCTTCAGTCTCGTCAGTTCCCGGTACCAGAGGCGGCGCGGGGGAACTGCTGTGGGATCGAAGACTATTAGTGCCAAAAGGCACAACAGGAGCAGCAGCCATGACGTTGTGCGCCTGAGAGGCACGCGCACCGCTACCTCCTGCCGCCTACGGTTTTCGCCCTGTGGAGACGGCGTCACAATACTGGAACAAGTCGCCAAAGCGAGCACGCAGCTCCGCCACGACGGTCGGCGACTCGTGAAGGACGACGGTCCGGCCAGCTTGCGCCAACTGCACCGCTAATGCGAGCGATTGGGATTCGTCCAGTATTTCCGTTCCTGACTTGTACGTGACGTAAGAAAGATGGATCGGTTCGCTTTCCCCATACAAGCGCAGGAAATCATTCACCTGAAAAGCCAGGTGCCGCCGATTCATCTCATCCGTCGCGCTGGCCTGCAAAAGTTCGCAATTATGCTGCCGGGCGAAGAAATTCAGCGCGCGATTATCGCGGGGAAGGCACGGCCCACCGAATCCAAACCCATACTGCAGGAATTTGCTGCCGATGCGGGAGTCTGTGCCAATCGCGCCAAGGATCGCCTCCGGCTGCGCGCCTGCGCAAGTCGCCAAATCGCCAATCGCATTGGCGAAAGCGATCTTCATGGTCAATGCACAATTCAGCGCTAGCTTCGCGATCTCGGCGCTCAGGCGCGACATGCGGTGGACTGGCGGGTCATTGGTGCATATTCTGCGCAACACGCGGGCCAGGGTTTCACCCGCGATCGCGTCTGCTTGGCCAATCAGAACCTGTTCGGGACATCGCTGATCGTGCAGGATACTTCCCTGGGCGACGAAGCCCGGCGTGTAGCTCAGCGCAAAGCCATGAGATTTCGCCAACTCGGCTTTCGAATCGCAGTAGCCCGGCAACGTCGTACACACCAGGGCAAGCTCAACTCGATTGCGCGGCCATTCCTGCGAGAACAGGTACTCCAGAACACGATCGACGCGGCCGTGATCGTAGCCTTCCTTGTCTACAGCAGGCGTATCCACAGCAATAAACACAATTTCGGGATCGAATTCCCGAACCGCCAATATGCTGTCGGCTACGCCTAAGTCGCCAGCGGCACGAAGCGCTTCTTCGACGCCCGGTTCGCTGGTCCTGAGCTTTCGGTCATGGATCAGCCTGACGCGCTCGCGGTCCTTATCGACGCCCAGCACGCGGTAGCCCACCCGGTCCAGATTCAAGGCCAGGCACAGACCAATC
>CAZDYZ010000309.1:0-2388 GCA_964509525.1 uncultured Acidobacteriaceae bacterium | reverse complement strand
ATCCTGGCGAAGGCAGTGATTCTATGCACGGGCGGTTGCGGTCGTGTCTTTCCCTTCACAACAAATGCCAACATCAAGAACGGCGATGGTATGGCTCTGGCCTACCGTGCAGGTGCTCCGCTTAAGGACATGGAATTCGTGCAGTACCACCCCACTGGCCTCCCCTTTACCGGGATTCTCATCACTGAGGCAGCGCGTGCCGAAGGCGGCTACCTGTTGAACAAGGACGGATATCGCTATTTGCAGGATTACCATCTGGGCACTCCAGAGCCCAAACCGGTATTGCGCTCGATGGAGCTTGGCCCACGCGATCGACTGTCACAGGCCTTCGTAAAAGAAGAGCAGAAGGGGCGCACCATCCCAACGTCGTATGGGTCGGTCGTGCACCTGGACCTGCGCCATCTGGGCGAGAAATTGATAAATGCCCGACTGCCATTCGTGCGCGAGTTGTGTCTGAAGTATCAGAACATCGATCCCGTCAGGGAACTGGTACCGGTCCGACCGGTGGTGCATTACATGATGGGAGGCGTCAGCACGGACATCGAAGGTGCCACTCCACTGCCAGGCCTATTCGCCGCGGGGGAAGTGGCCTGTGTGAGCATTAATGGCGCAAACCGGTTAGGATCCAACTCTTTACCTGAGTGCCTCGTGTTTGGCGCCCGAGCTGGCAGGGTGGCCGCCGCGTTTGCATCTGAGCAGAAGCCTGCTGGCGGGGCGGTTTCGACCCAAGCGCTGGACGAACAGAGAAGGCTGGAGTCGCAATTCCTACACAAGGCTGGCGGACGCGAACGCATCTCCACCATTCGCGCTGAGATGCAATCAGCGGTCGAAAAGAGCGCGGGAATCTACCGTGAGGAGGCAGAGCTGTTGGAGGCGGGTGCCAAGTTGCGCGAGCTTCAGAAACGATTCGAAGACCTTAACCTCGACGATCGTAGCCACACCTTCAACACCGAGTTGGAGTCCGCCCTGGAGCTCGGCTTCATGCTGGACGTGGCGGAGTCAATCGTGCAATGTGCGCTGCAACGTAAGGAGTCGCGCGGAGCGCATCAGCGCACCGATTATCCGGGTCGCGATGACGCCAAGTTTCTCGCGCATTCGCTGGTTTACCGCGACCCCAGCGGTTCGTCGCGAGTCGAGTACTTGCCTGTGAGGATCACACGCTGGCCGCCGGGGGAACGCGTTTATGGACAAGAACAGAAATCTAAGCAGCCATGGACGGCAACAGGGACCCAGTGATGTCTGACAAGATCATTCTCGAGATCGCGCGCTACTCTCCCGAGCAAGACTACACGCCGCATTTTGAGAGTTTTGAGGTGCCAGTTTACAAGGAATGGGTGGTGCTCGATGCGCTGAACCACATCAAAGACACCGCGGACGGAACACTCACCTATCGCTGGTCCTGCCGCATGGGCATTTGTGGCAGTTGCGGGATGATGGTGAACGGCGAACCCAAGCTGGCATGTGCTACGTTTCTCTCCAGCTACGCGCAAAAAGGACATTCGATCCGCGTCGAGCCGCTACGCTACTTCCCGGTTGTGCGCGATCTGGTGACGGAATTGAGCGACTTCATGGTTAAGCTGACTAAGGTAAAACCTTGGTTGGTGCGGAAGGAAGAGCCACCGCTGGTGCAGGGAGAGTTCCTGCAAACTCCTGAGCAGGTAGATCGCTACAGGCAGTTCAGCATGTGTATTAACTGTACATTGTGCTACGCTGCTTGCCCTGTGGTCGGCCTGGATCCGGTGTTCGTTGGGCCGGCAGCAATTGCGCTGGCACAGCGCTACAACATGGATTCGCGTGATCAGGGTGCAGAGGAGCGAACCGCAGTGCTGGCCCATCCAGATGGTATCTGGGGCTGTACGTTTGTCGGAGAGTGCACGCGCGTCTGCCCCAAGCATGTGGACCCGGCAGGCGCGATTCAACAATACAAGATCGCAGCCGTATTAGACTGGTTGAAATCGTTTGTCAGGCCGAGAGGTTGAGAAACTCGGGTGTCTGCAGTGAGCCAGGAATCGAACAGCAAAAGGATGGCAAGCTACACGCCATTCCATCCCCGTTGGTACAGGCCACATGTATCGGTCTATTGGTGGCTGGGCGAGTGGCACTACCTGAAGTTCATCCTACGCGAGCTGAGCAGCGTCTTCGTCGCTGTCTTCGTAATCGAGACCTTTTTTCTGTTGAGCGCTTTGCGCAGCGGTCCGGAGGCCTATGCGCATTTTCAACAATTCATGAGAAATCCTCTGCTCATCGGACTCAATATAACCAGCTTTTTCTTTGTCGTGTTTCACACGATCACCTGGTTCAACCTGGCACCCAGTGCTATGCCGGTGCGGGTGCAAGGTAGGCGGCTTCCCGAGGTCGTTGTGGCAGTTCCTGCCTACGTTGCTTGGG
>CAZDYZ010000308.1:0-3168 GCA_964509525.1 uncultured Acidobacteriaceae bacterium | reverse complement strand
CTGGAAGAGGCGCTGCGTAACGATCGTGCTCCGTCCAAGGTCCTCCAGTTCAACGATTTCGGACTGGTGGCAATCACTCGCAAGCGAGTGAAGCAGTCACTGGAGCGCACGCTCGGCGAGCCCTGTCCTTATTGCACGGGGGCAGGGTTCGTGAAATCGGTCCCGACCGTTTGCAACGAGCTGTACATCGAGATGCGCAAAATGGCAAAGCTACACGACAAGACCGACATCACGGTGCGCGTCAATCCGGAAGTGGCTAAGGCGCTGAAGGCCGACAACGGGAAGCTCATCAGTGAAATGGAGGAGTTAACTGGCAAAACCGTGCTGGTGAAAAGCGATCCTACGCTTCACCAGGAGAGCTACGATATTCACTAGACAGCGGGCAGGTGGGAAGTGCAGCGGCGATGAGTTCCACTGGCTGATTGCTGGGGGGCAAATGGCAGCACTCGCATTCGTGCGCGATTCCGTACTCAAGCTGCCGGGGGCAGGTCTGACAGGTCTAGCATTCCCCGTTTCTGCTCGAAGGGCAGAAACACCGAGAATGCGGTCCCACTGTTGCCGGGATGAATGGAGCTGCGAAGGCAAATGGTTCCTTCGTGTTTTTCGATAATGCCACGGCTCACCCATAGGCCAATGCCCGTCCCCTTTTCTCCTTTTGTCGTATAGAAAGGCGCAAACAGATTTCTGCGTACACCAAGCGGAATGCCTGCACCGGTATCCAGGACGGTAACGCGCACCCCTTTGCGTCCAGGATTGGAGCCGAGACTCGATTCGTGCACGTGTAGGATGAGCTTACCTCCGTGTGGCATGGCATCGATGGCGTTGCCGACGAGATTGGAGAAGACCTGCCGCAGTTCGCCGGGGAACCCTCGCACCGGGCGAGCCGGGTCCAGGCGTTGCTCGATCTTGATGTGACCTCTCCTGATCTGCGGCGCGTGCAGAACCAGCACGCTCTGGACTACATCCGCGAGGTCAACTTCAATCGGGGTTTGCGCTTCGCGATGAAAGGTCAGCAATTGACCGGTGATCTGCGCAATACGTGCCAGCTCGTCGCTGGCCATTTCCAGGTATTGAGTCGAGGCCGCGCTTGCCTCTTTCTCGTGACGGAGCAAGTAAATCAGGTTCGAGACTGTGTCCAGGGGATTGCGGATCTCGTGGGCAATCGTCGCCGACAAACGCCCAGCCTGCGCCAAGCGCTCACTGGTGCGCAGCGTCTGTTCGGTCTGGCGCCGCTGCGTAATGTCGCGAAAAACAATCACCACACCCACGAGCTGGCCATGATCGTTACGAATTGGTGCGGCGTTCAGCTCAATCGGGTACTCTTGTTGTGAGCGGCTAACCAGAATCACGTGATTGGAAAGTCCCACCACCTTTTGCGAACGGCTAACCGTTTGGACCGGGTCGTCGATTTCCGCGCGGGTTTTCTCGTCGACGATAAGTAACACCTCTTTTGACAGCCGCCCATGCGCGATTCGATCATCCCACCCCGTGAGCTGTTGGGCTACCGGATTAAGGAACGATACTCTCCCAGCGGCGTCGGCGGACACCACTGCGTCGCCAATGCTCTTCAATGTGATCTCAAAGGACTCGCGGCTTTCCCGTAGTTGCTGGGTTTTTTCGGCTTCAGCCCGCAGGTGCCGTTCGTAGGTCGAGGAGAGCGCGAACAATTCGCGCCGGGTCAAGGTGAATAGTAGAAACGCCACCAACAGAGAGAGTCCAACTGCTGTACCGTCCGCGATGTTGCCCAGAATTGTGGAGCGGCGGTAGCGTACGTTCCGTAACCCCTCCTCTGCGGCCACAAACTCGTGCTGCTTCGCCCGGATCTGGTCCATCAAGTCCTTGCCAGCCTCGAAATCTCGTGAGGATAGAGACTTAGCAGGGGGCTGCTGCAAAAGAGCTTCGGAATACTCAATCCAGCGAAGGTCGGCATCGCGGATTTCTTTCAACCGGCGCTGCTGGTCAGGTGTATCGGCAGTGAGTTTCAGCAGAAGAGTGATCTGCTCGAAGACTCGTGGCTTGGCTGCATCGTAGGGCTCCAGAAAACTCCTGTCTCCAGTCAGGTGATAGCCCCGAACACCGGTTTCCATGTCCAGCATGTAGCGGATTAATTGGCGGGAGTTGGAAATCACCTGTTCTGCGTGATCCACCCACTTCAGAGAACGGGTCAACGTCAGAATCTCCACCAGGAGGGTCATCGCGAGCAGCATGAGCAACACGACTGGTATCAGAACCGTGCGGCGCAGCAATCTCTGAAAACTGCGTTGGTCCATAAGGATCCGTCGGCTGGAGCCGTTCGATGATACCGCATCCCTGCCGGTGGCTGGAGTTTTAGTCGCCCGAAATCTGGCTCCGCACACGGATTGGCATTACGCCGGAACCGGTGGGAAGCATTCGCACCACTATCCGATACAGCAGCAAAGTACCAAGAACGACGGCATAAGTCACAGGAGTGTGTATGTCCTTCTTGACCAACCAGAGGTAGTGCACGACCCCCGCGATTGCCGACAGGTAGATCAACCGATGTAGCGCCTGCCAACGTTTGCCCAACTTTTGGATCGCCCACCGAGTCGACGTCGCAGCCAGTGGAATCATGAGCAAGAAGGCAGTGAATCCGGCGGTGATGAAAGGCCGCTTCCACACGTCCTTGTACATGCTGTGTAAATCGAAGAACTGGTCGAGCCAGATGTAGGTAAGAAAATGAAGGCAGCCGTAAAAGAACGCGAACAGTCCGAGCATTCGCCGGTACTGAATGAGCCAATACAATTTCGTCAACTTACGAAGCGGCGTAATGCTTAGGGTGGTCAGCAGGAAGACCAGCGTCCACGTTCCCGTGGAAAATGTAATCACCTGTATGGGGTTAGCGCCCAGTGCAGAGTTCAGCGCCTTCCATCCCAGTCTCGCCAGCGGCAACAAACAGGCCAGAAAGATGATCGGTTTCAAAGATTTGGGTTTCACAGTTTCGCGGCTAAAAGTTCTTCCTCAGGTCCATCCCGGTATACAGCGAAGCTACCTGGTCACCATAGCCGTTGAACATCAATGTCGGCCGCTTGAAGAACTCGCCGATACGGCGCTCCTTCGCCTGGCTCCAGCGCGGATGGTCCACCGTTGGGTTCACATTGGAATAAAAGCCGTATTCGTTGGGCGCGGCCTTCGTCCAGGTCGAGACCG
>CAZDYZ010000307.1:0-2098 GCA_964509525.1 uncultured Acidobacteriaceae bacterium | reverse complement strand
CGCGGTCAAGCAGGCGGCCGCGTGCGACCGCCATCCAAGCCAGCGACGGCTTCGCGCCTCAAAACGGCCCGCCGCGTCAAGCGTCAACTCCAAGCTGCCACGGGGATCGCCGCTGGCCAGCAACAGGCGCGCGCGGCTTTGCGCGAAAGCGTGCAGCCACCCGATCCAACCGATGATCTCGCAACCCGATGTCGAGACGCGTGAGAGCGTCCGCTCGGCGCCGTCCAGATCACCACCCTCAAGCTGGGCGCCGGCGAGAAAGCCGGCGCACCATGCCTTTGTCAGGTCGGCTCCCCATCGCTCGGCTACCTCGAGGCCCGCGGTGCCGTCAAGCGCCGCATCGGCCAGCTCCCCACGCTGCAGATGAGCTCTGCAGCTGAAGGCCAGATGACCGGCCAATGCCAACCCGTCACCTTGTTGCCGGGCGCGCTCAAGCCCGCGGTCGATCCATGCCATCGCCTGCGCAGAATCGGCCTGAATCAAGACATCAATCGGGCCGATGAACGCGATCCGGCCGCTGTCCTCCCGTAGCAGGACCCCGTCCGCAAGCAGCCGCTCGGCTCGGGCAGCGAGCTCGCCCGCCGAGGCATCGCCTCGATGCTCGTCCATCAACAAGAGCGCTTGCAGCCGCCGCGCACCCAAGCCCTCCTCATGCTCGACGCCGCCAAGGTGCGCCACTACGCGATCGCTTGCCGCCGCCAACGCCGGATTGTTGTGGCCCGCGTACACGATCGTCGCCTCCAAGCGCCGGCGCAGATCGCGATCCTGATCGCCGAGCCGCGACAGCGCTTGCTCGGCCGTTGCCACAGCCTGATCTGCATGCACCGTGAACAACAAAAGCCAGGCGAGCTGGGTGGAGATCACCGCGTCGCGTCGACGGTCGCTGGTCAGCGTCAGCGCTTCCTGCAGATGCGCGATCGCCGCCCGCCCATCCACCAGCCGCTCAGCCGTACCGAGCTCGACCAGCAGCTCGGCGCGCTGATCCTCGGGGCACGGCTCCGCGAGCGCCCGGCGCAGATACGCCACCGCCGAATGGCTCGCGCCAGCCGACAGTGCGACCTGCGCGGCCCGACGCAGCGTCGCGCACACGCCCCCATCGCCCGCCGGATCGACCGCCAACAGCTGCGCCGCGACCCGCTCAGGCGCCGCGCCAGCAGCCTCCAGCAACCCCGCCGCCTGACGATGCAGCCGATCGCGCTCCTCACGCGCGAGATCCCCATAAATGGCGTTGCGAACGATCGGGTGCGCGAACCGGAACCCATCCTCTTGGGTCAGAATCGAGACGCCGGCCAGCTCGCCCGCCGCACGCCGCACCTCGCCGCTAGAGAGCCCCGCCAACCCTCCAATCTCCTCAGCCGAAGCGCCATCCCCAAGCACGGCCAGCGCAGCCGCAACCCTCTCGGCAGCGGCAGAAAGCCTGCCCAGACGAGCCACAATCGAGCGCGTCACCACCCGCGGACCCATCGCCAACACAGCCTCGGCGCTCTGCGCGCGAGGGGCGATGTCTTCCTCCACGAGCTCATCGAGCAGCGCCCGCAACAGGAACGGATTGCCGCCAGTAGCAGTGTGACACGCCGCGCAAAAAGCCTCATCCACGCCTCCGGCGAACCGTGCCCTGACCAACACCGCGCACGCCTCACCGGACAACGGCGCCGGAACCACCGGCCGCATCGCAACATCCGACGCCGTCCCCGCAAACAGCCCCTCAGGCTCCCATTCATCAGGCCGGGCGCAGATCAACAGCAAGACCGGCAGCTCCACCAGCCGCGGAGCCAAGAACGCAAGAAACCTCAACGACGCAACATCCGACCAATGCGCGTCATCGACCACCACCAACAGCGGCCCCTCGTCGCTCAAATTCGCAACCAACCAATACAGCCCGTACAACGTCGCGAACTCAGAACCAGAAGCGCCCTGCATGCCATCGGACGCAAGATGCAACGCCGCCGCGGCGCCACCCGCTCCTTCCAACAGGCGCTCACGATCCGGGCCCCCCGCAGCCCGCAACACCCGATCAAACAACTGCCGCACAACACCATACGGGAAATCTCGCTCCAACTCACGGCCAGCGGCACGAACCACACGCACCCCCCGCGAC
>CAZDYZ010000306.1:0-9118 GCA_964509525.1 uncultured Acidobacteriaceae bacterium | reverse complement strand
GAACTTCACCCCGGGGTTGTCCCGCATGATAGCGGGATCCTGCCAACTTATTACAGTTCCAAGGAAAATTCCGGCCAGAGTCCTGGCACTTAATCTGAGGGAAGCACTCAGATTAGGTAGGTTGTAAATGAGACAGATGGGCCCGGCACTAGCTGGCACCTGCACCGTAGGACCAATTTGAGTGATTTGATCATCGTTCAGAGGGACGTCGCTGACCCCGAACTCGAGGAACCCCTTCCTCATTTCCTCGATTCCTGCTCCGCTGCCGATCGGGCGATAGTTCACGCGAACCGGATGCGAGTGCTCGTAGTCGCTGGACCAACGGGCCATTAGAGGAGCAATGAATGTACTCCCAGCACCCGCTATGACGCTGATGTTCGCACCTTTAACCGGCGCCTCTTTGGCCTTTCCCTCTTCTGAAAAGTCGCAGTCAACCGTTACCAGCAATGCGAGGACTGCGGTAGACAGCATGGCGACAATGTTTAACTGCGGACCTCTGAACATAGCAAAGGCTCCTTAGTAGTTTCGACGCAGGAAGCACCTGCCTCTCTTGTTCTACATCCCTTTGCGTACCTTGTAGGGCTAGCAAAGCCATATCAAGAAATCAGTGTGTACCTTGTCCCTGGTAGCACCGCGCCAGATTAGTGGCTTATGAAGTTCGAAAAAGGCCGCCGTCGGCGGACACAGCTAGCTGCCCCAATAGGCCGCCCGTTTTCTTCCCAACCTGCCTAGCAAGAATTGCCCAAGAGTTCCGTTGCGAACTCCGGAATCTGCGATGGTGACTTGAGATTGTATGCCGGAGTATCTGTTCCGATGATTACAGCAATGTGAATAATCTTTTGTCGGCTAGGTCATGACCGCCGAATGCAGGGATGGAGTGCGCTACGATCAGCGGTGGTAGCTTGTTCGTCGATAACCTTATTAGAGTGGCGAGTTGCCGGGATGCGGACAAGTTGCTGAGCCGAGTGAAACTCGCGTCCGAACACCACCAGCAGGTCCATGCTCGCGTGTGGCTTACGCTGGAACAGAATCAGGATGCTATCGCCATCGACTCCCATACCCTCGGTCGCTTCGGTGGGGAACAAGCCTCAGTTTGATGAGGTGCCTACTCCAGTATAGACGCAAACCCGAGGAACTCTCCCCAAGATTGTGGGCGACGAGCCCGTCATGGTTGTCTTCGTCTAGCGCAGTGACCTGCACTGAACCAGAAACCACGGCATAAGCTTGGTCGGCGGGGCAATCGGCGCGATGGGCGCTACCGATTTAGTTCTATACGCTGATTCGAAGGTGATAAGTTGAGTGTAACCCACTCTGCGATCACCGGCCAACTGATCGTGGTTTTAGAGGAGTCCATGTCGGATGCATCTGCGGCTCCGGTGAATTCACTATAAGTGCGAACCAAACCAAGATCTGCCAGACGTTTAGTTGAAGTGACAGCGACTCTTGTATGCTGGAGCGGGGCGCTTTTCGTGGGCGCTGGTCGCCTCGGCTGGACCCGGGGTTGGATCTCTGTGGCTTTGTACATCGTGGGGATGGGCGCAGTACGGGTCATCGTACGTCACTACAACGCCCCGTTGCTGGGGGCGCGTGCCAATTGGCGTCACAAGGACAGCAAGCCCTTCGACAAGATCTTTCTTGTGGGCTACCTGCCCCTGGTGCTGATTCAGCCTGCGATCGCGGGGCTAGACGCAGTACGATTTCGCTGGTCGTCGATACCTTTTTCCTTTGTGTACATCGGCTCGACCCTCTTGGCGCTGGCCATGGCCCTAATGGAGTGGGCTATGGTGGTCAACCCGTACGCTGAGTCTACTGTCCGCATTCAGACAGACCGCGGCCACGCGGTAGTCTCATCTGGCCCTTACCGGGTAGTCCGCCACCCCATGTATGTTGGTGTCATGCTGATGTATCTGGCGACACCTCTCGTCTGGGGATCGGTTTGGGCATTGGTATTAGCCGGCTTCATCGTGATCCTCCTCGCCTGGCGCACCGCTCGGGAGGATCAAATCCTTCGCCAGGAACTCGCCGGTTATGCAGAATACGCCGCGTGCACGCCCTACCGACTAGTGCCAGGACTATGGTGAGCCGATCCGAGGTATTTGGACGGGATCATTGATTGCCAGACTGCAATGGCTTCCCTGGGTCAAGACCCCGCGTTTTCAACGTCTCGCTCATTCCTCGGCATCAGACGAGAGGCTGTTTTCGGTATCGAATACGACCTTTTGGCTTGCGATGCATCAATCGAAGCCGGTTCTCTGACCACTGGGCTGAATAGGCCCCGGCTGATCGAAGGTGCTGAGATAGACGTAGAAGAATCTGAGTAGCCTTTCTATTCCTAAGCAGCTTCTTGACCCCCTTCATGAAAAGTGATTTAATGACCGACCCATGAACGAGGGTGGCATTGGCTGGGTCGCCTATCGAACACCTCCTGCGCCGGACTTTCTGACTGCACTCTTAAAACTCAAACACTCGAGGATGCGCCCATGACTACCTCCAGACGGGATTTCCTCAAGGTCAGCACTATAGGTGGCGTGGCCGTTTCGGTTCTCGGATTCGATCTCACCCCGGCGTATGCCGAAGTGCGCGAGATGAAGATCGCTCGAACCACGGAAACACGCTCTACCTGTCCCTACTGTGCCGTCGGTTGCGGTGTCATCATTCATACGCTCGGCGACAGGTCTGGCAACGTTAAGCCTGCTATCGTCCACATTGAAGGTGACGCGGATCATCCCACCAACCGCGGCGCGCTGTGCTCCAAGGGCATCACGCTGAAGCAAGATGTCATCAACGAGCGCCGCATAACCACCGTCAAGTACCGGGCTCCCGGCAGCGACAGCTGGGAGGACAAATCTTGGGACTTCGTCATCGATCGTATAGCCCACCTGCTCAAGCAGACGCGCGACGAAAAGCTCATCACCACGGACACGCAGGGCCGCACGCTGAACAGCCTCACGACCGTCGGCGTGATCGGTGGGTGCACTGATACCAACGAAATCAATTACCTTCTGGTGAAAGCCTTCCGTGCGGGACTGGGTATCATCCCCATGGAACAACAGGCCCGAATATGACACGGCCCTACGGTGGCCAGTTTGGCCGCCACATTCGGGCGCGGGGCCATGACCAACGGCTGGACTGACATTGCGAACGGCGATGTCGTTCTGGCTATGGGTGGCAATCCCGCCGAAAACCATCCCGTCGGTTTCCGCTTTGTGATGGAAGCCAAGCGCAACCGCAACACCAAGCTGGTCGTCGTTGACCCCCGCTATCAGCGCACTGCCTCGGTTTCCGACAAGTTCGTCCAGATTCGGGCCGGCTCTGACATCGCTTTCCTTTGCGGGGTTATTAACTACGCCCTCAGTTACAACCGCATCCAGGAAGATTATGTGCGGCTCTACACCAACGCCACCTTCCTGGTGAAAGACGGCTATGCCTTCGACGAGCAGACCGGCCTGTTCAGTGGATGGGACAAGGACAAGAAGGCGTATGTCGACAAGTCCACCTGGGCCTACGACATCGATCCCAAGACTAACTTCGCCAACGTCGACGAGACGATGCAGGACCCGCGTTGCGTCTTCCAGCTCATGAAGAAGTTCTACGCGCGCTACACACCTGCCATGGTGTCTTCCATTTGCGGCTGCACGCCGGAAGACTTTGAGAAGGCTGCTGAGATTATCACCTCCACCTACCCACCCAACAAGGCGGGCACCATCATGTACGCGCTCGGTTGGACGCACCACAGCTTTTCCGTCCAACTCATTCACGCGGCCGGGATGCTACAACTTCTGCTGGGCAACATCGGCATGCCTGGTGGCGGTCTCAACGCCTTGCGGGGACATTCCAACATTCAGGGTGGTACCGACTGCGGTATGGCGTACCACAATCTTCCCGGCTACATCGCCATTCAGAAAGCTGACCACGCCAAGCTTGCCGACTACTTGACCGCGGTATGCCCCAAGCCGTTACGCCCCGGTGTTATGAACTTCATGGCGAACTACGATCGCTTCGTGATCAGCCAGTACAAGGCGTATTACGGCAAGAACGCCACCAAGGATAACGAGTTCGGATTCAACCTCCATCCCAAGCTCCCAGCCGGCGCCGCTGCCGGCACCTATCAGAACTGGAGCTGGGCATACATGTTTGATCATATGTACGAAGGTCAGATGGAGGGCCTGTTCAGCTTCGGCATGAACCCGGTTTCCAATGGACCGCACACCCGCAAGGCCATCGCCGCCCTGGGGAAGCTCAAGTGGCTAGTGGTAGCGGAGAATTTCGAGACCGAGACGGCGGCCTTCTGGACCCCCGAGGTCCAACGGCTCAACGGCGGCAAACCACAGGACGTGAAGACGGAAGTCTTCCTTTTGCCCGCCTCCAACTTTGCCGAAAAGGACGGTTCCTTCACCAATTCCGCCCGCTGGATTACCTGGAAGTACAAAGCCGTCGATTCACCCGGCGAGGCCAAGCCCGATCAGGAGATCATCGCCCGCATCTTCCTCAAGGTCCGCGAACTTTACGAGAAGGAAGGCGGCAAGTATCCCGATCCCATCAAGTCGCTCAACTGGTGGTACACCAGTCCGCAAAAGCCTGCGCTCGATGAGGTCCTGAAAGAGATCAACGGCTGGGCAATCACCGACGTCACGGACGAAAAAGACCCGAAAGTGGTAGCCGTCAAGGCGGGCGATCAGCTCGGCAAGTTCCTCGACGCTCGAGCCGACGGCTCAACTCTGAGCGGTAACTGGCTCTACATCGGCTCCTACACGCAGGCCGGAAACCTCACGCAACGCCGCAACGGTGCTGACCCGAGTGGCCTGGGCCGCTACTCAGAGTGGTCCTTCAACTGGCCCGCCAATCGTCGCGTCATGTACAACCGCTGCTCGGCCGACGCAAACGGCAACCCCTGGGACCCCACGCGCGCCGGCATCAAGTGGAACGGCACCAAGTGGGTGGGCGATGTGCCCGACTACAAGCCGGACTCTCCCCCCGAGGCGGGCATGGGCGCATACATCATGAACCCCGAAGGCGTGGCGCGGCTGTTTGTGCCCGGCCAGTTCGTCGAGGGCCCCTGGACCGAGCACTACGAACCTATGGAGTCGCCGGTGCAGAACCTGCTTCATCCCGACGGGCAGGGTTCAAATCCCGCGGCCAAGCCGTTCAAGACGCAGTGGGATGCTCTGGGCAAACCCGCAGAGTATCCCATAGTCGCCACGACCTACCGGCTAACTGAGCATTTCCACTACTGGACCAAGAACAACCCGTACAACATCCAGGAGCAACCTGAATTCTTCGTCGAGATCCCCGAAGAACTTGCCGCTGAGAAAGGCATCAAGAGCGCGCAGAATGTGCGCGTCACCTCCGCCCGAGGCTCCATTGTTGGCAAGGCGATGGTCACCAAGCGCATCAAGCCCATGACCGTCGCCGGAAAGAAGGTATATCAGATCGGAATGCCCATCCATTGGGGCTTCTTCGGCGTCGGCGAGCAGCAGGGCGAAATCGCCAACCTCGTGACCCACAGTGTCGTAGATCCAAACTCCTTCGCGCCAGAATACAAGGGCTTCCTTGTAAAGCTGGAGAAGGCTTAGGAGACGCGCCATGACAGGAAAAGTCCTAGACATCCGCGCGATTTCGGCAACTTCGACCCCGGCGCCGGGCATCCGCAGCGCGCCCGTCGTCGCCAAGCTCATCGACACCAGCACGTGCATCGGCTGCAAGGACTGCGAGGTCGCTTGTCAGGAATGGAACGATCTGCCAGCGGAACGTACCGTCCAGATCGGTTCGTACCAGACGCTGCCCGACACCACACCCAACTTCTGGAACCTCATAAAGTTCAACGAATACGAGCCCAGCGACGGTGCATTCCACTGGCTGCTCCGCAAGGACCAGTGCATGCACTGTGCCGATCCTGGGTGTCTAAAAGCCTGTCCCGCGCCGGGCGCCATCGTCCAGTACAACAATGGCATCGTCGACTTTCAACAGGACAACTGCATCGGCTGCGGTTACTGCATCGCCGGCTGCCCGTTCAACGTCCCCAAAATGAGCCGGCAGACCAAGAAGGTTTACAAGTGTACGCTCTGCGTGGACCGCGTCTCCGTCGGACTCGAGCCGGCGTGCATCAAGGCCTGCCCAACGGGTTGTCTCGCTTTCGGCAGCAAGGACGTTCTCCTGCAGAAGGCCCAGTCCCGCGTCAACCAACTCAAGGCTGCCGGCTTTAGCGAGGCTGCAATCTACGATCCCCCGGGCGTTGGCGGTACTGGCGTCGTGACCATTCTGGCCTACGGCGACAATCCGCAGGCCTACGGACTGCCCAAGCACCCCAGCATCTCCTGGGTGGTCGAGCTCTGGAAATCTCCGCTCAAATGGATCGGCAATTTCGCCATCGTGGGCGGGATTATAGGCACCTTCGTTCACTACCTGCGCTTTGGCCCCAAGCATGTTCCGGAAGACGCCAAAACCAACCAGGTGTCGGTAGAACGCTCAGGAGGACGATGATGGCGATAACCATGATGAAGCCTGTAAAGGTTGCTCCCGGAAATGTGCTGCGCTACACCTTCACCGAACGTTTGGTCCATTGGGCGGCAGCGCTCTCCTACATCTATCTTCTTCTCAGCGGTCTCGCCTTCTGGACCCCCTGGATGTGGTGGGTCGCGATGATGCTGGGTGGTGGTCCTGTCAGCCGCGCCGTGCACCCTTGGGTGGGACTGTTTTTCACCATCTCTGTTCTCTACATGTATCGCCTGTGGCTCCCGGACATGCGCATCACACCCACCGACCTGGAGTGGAAGAAGACCATCCGCGCTTACGTCCGCAACGAAGAAGAGGAGATGCATCCCGTTCAAGCCGAACGCGGCTTTGATCGCTTCGCGCCGGTTGACCGCTTCAATCTTGGTCAGAAATACCTGTTCTGGGTCATGTTCTGGGGCGGGCTGATGCTGTTCGTGACCGGAATGGTTCTCTGGTTCAGCGACTATCTGCCGTGGAGCCTCCGCTTTCTACGGCTGATTTCCATATTCCTTCATCCCGTAGCCTTCCTGATCACCTTCGGCGGATTCATCATTCATGTCTACATGGGTACCGCCGTTGTCCGTGGCGGATTCTCCTCGGTCATCCGCGGTGAGGTCTCCGAAGCGTGGGCGCGTTATCATCATCGGCTTTGGTTGGATCGCATCGCCGGCGCGTCCGCTGACAAGAAATGATCCCTTGAGGGTGGTGATCCGCGTCTGCCTCGCACCCTGCGAGCGCCACAAGGTGCCGGGGACGCCTCAACGTCTGAGCTGTCTCATCCTGTGCGAAGTGCTCGCCTGGCTTTTCGACGCCGCAAAGCGGGGCCAGGTCAAGGACCTGCAGTTTCCTTTTCCACGCGGCAAGTGATTCCTCAATCGCCTCAAAAGCCCATCAGGTTCAGGCTGATTTTCCTATACCCCTGCTCGGCTGCCCAAAGGTCCAGAGGCAGGGCGGCGATCTCGTCCACCAGCGGGACGGCGAGCCCGTCCACGGTCATGTCCACGCTTTTGAGATAGCATTTGCACGTGTCGCAGGCCTCGACGCGCACCGCCTTGACGCTCTCTGTGGCATAGCGCGGCAGCTTGGGGTTATCCTCCTCCCCACAGATCGGGCACAAGATCCGCAGGAACTCCCACTCTGTCAAACAAAAGGAACACACCAGAGAGCGCTTTCCGCCGTGGCCTTCGGGATGCAGGACGGCAACTTGCGGCCTCGCCCTGCAAACCGGACAGAAGGAACCGGCAAAGCCTGCCAGCGGCGCTGCCTGCGCTCCGGCACAGTATTCGGCGATCGGTTGGAACAAAACTCGGGCGAAGAAGGAAGGCGATCCCGAATCATCAGGGTCAGCGGCGGACAGAAAATCCCGGAGCATGGAAAGCTGCCGTTCGGCCACGCCCCGGCCAATCTCTGCCGCTTCCTGCGCCAACCTCGCCGGGCCCGTCTTCCGGACCAGCGCGAGCAAGGCGGGCAACCTCTGCAACGCAATGTCAACGTCAAGCCGCGCGCGGAAGGCAGAGCCGGGGTCCTGGGATGCCCAACTCGCGTTGCCGAGGCCTGCGCTGAGCGAAGTCGAAGAGTGCGAGTTGGGACGAGGCGGCGGCGCTGGTTGCGAGGCAATGCTGTCATACAGCTCTTTCTGGAATTCCAACACTCGCCCATAGAACACCAGTACCTCCGCCGACGCCGGATGCCGCCCAGCGAGGTCTATCGCCCGCTCGATGCGCTGGTTCCAATCAGGCTTCTTCGTCTGCATCATGACAGTCGGCAATGTGTGGCGCGCCGGCAGGAACAATATCACAACCACAATCTGTCAATCGGAGCAATCCTGGCATCCTAAGAACAATGCTGCCATCCGGAGTGACGAGTCGAGGGGCCTGCTTTTCCCTTTTGTCATCCTAACGGGGAAGCTGATGGACGTTTTCCCTTTTGTCATGCTGCGCGGAGGAACCCTCCGGCAGAGCGGTCGCTCCGGAGTCGAAGGACCCGTAGAGTGGAAGGATCGGGCAACGGTATTGCGCCGAGCCGCTACACTATCCTGCAACCATGCGAACTTATCTCATCACCTTCTGTCTGCCCCTTCTTCTGTTCGCCACTCTCCACGCTCAATACGAGCTTCCCCCCGTCCCGGGCAAGGTGATCACCATCACGGAGCAAGCCGGCTACAATAACGAGCCTTCCATCGCTGTGAACCCGAACAACCCTTCGCAGATCGTGGCGGCTTACCAGAAGCCGGCGTCGGTGGCCTACTCGCAGGACGGCGGCAACTCCTGGACAATCGCCTCCGGCACCGCTCCCACCGACTACAAGGTCTCCGGAGATGTCTCCGTCACCTACGACAAGCACGGGGCAGCGATCCTCTGCTACATCGCCTTCGACAAGCTGGGCACCATGAACTACTGGGCGCACGGGGCCACACGTAACGGCATTTTCGTGCGCCGCTCAACCGATGGTGGGGCGACATGGGAGTCCGAAGCGTACGCGGTAATCTCCCAGATGACCAAGCCGGGTATTCCCTTCGAGGACAAGCCGTATATCCTGGCAGACAACACGAATAGCAAGTATGCAGGAAACCTCTACGTCGGCTGGACCGAATTCCGCAACGACGAATCGGTGATTCTGTTTTCGC
>CAZDYZ010000305.1:0-3418 GCA_964509525.1 uncultured Acidobacteriaceae bacterium | reverse complement strand
CTCTGATTGCAGCGATGGACCACTTTTATCCCGGAAGGTTTCAAGCCTGGAGAAACGAGCTGTTGACCGCTCAGCAAGCGGCCATCGCATCAAATGGGCTTCAGCCGATCCCATCCAATGCCACCGTTCACGGTTCCGCTCGCAGTTTCACGGTGCGCCACCGCCATGTAAATAAGCTTGGAATCTTCATTAAAGCTGCCTCCACCGATCCTACGGAATGGTATTCCACTGGCAACCTAACTGTGTCTTCCTCGGGTTCGATCACTTATCACTGTCTGGCAGCACCAAACCCGAAAGTCTGCGAACCTGACATCGAGCTAGCAGAGAACGATATCAAGAATGTCAAGATTAACTCCGAGGGGATGCTTCACTTGGCCACGACCCAAGGAAATTATGATTTCACGGGCGATGGCAATACCATTACCGAGATTAGAAATGAAATATTGTCTGCCAGGCAAAAACAATGAAAAATTGTCGGCGAAACCCGCATTTCGCCTTCCCAACTCTTTCTTGGGTATGATTCATTCGCAGATTGAGAGAAGGATACCCCGAGCTACTACGGTAACGCCGCTCTTCGTGCCACGCTCGACCAGGCACACATCGGTGACGGCGACCTGCTTAGATTAACTGAGCGAGGAAATGTGCTATTTTGAGTTTTCAGTCTTCAAAGTTCGTCCCACGGGAACGGGGAGAGATGGTCAGCTCTATACCGGCAACTTTGGCAAAGGTGCAAATCTGAGGAACTAATTGCACAGGTCAGCTACTTTCTTTAACTTAAGAACTGTCAGCGTGGGCGGTTGTTGGGATAAGGCGTTGTTGCGGGATGGACCTGGCGGCGTTTCAGAAACAGTCCCCGTGACCTGCACCATCCTGACGTTGTAGCGCTTAAATAAAGCACTGTCGCCCTCAAGTAGGTAAAGGGTGTCGTTGGAAGCGCCTAATGTGTAGTGCCCGTCGTAACCAGTGAGGCAGCCCACCACGGTTCTCGTCGCACCACGGGGAGGAGCCGGTACCTTTGGGGACGCGTCGCCCTGGCTTTGTGCTAATGAGGCCCACGAAGCGCCCAGGCCAATCATCGCGAGACTCACCCAAACCTTCTTGAAGTTGCTCGTCACGTGTTTCCCTCGGCTAGCATTCATATCTCGGACCGTTATTCTACACAGAATCCAGCCTCGCGCTACACCTGCCTCGCACCGGAGCTTTCCGCGGGTTCTTCTTCCATGCCAACGAGGGGCTCCCTTACGGTCGCCTTCCCCGATTTCCAGCCTTGATCACCCGCATACAAAGCTCGGCATTCTGTAAACAGACCTCCAACCGGGTCACCGGCGATTTTGCGGTATAGACGTCAATCTGGGGCGGAATAAGATGAGTTTTCGGCCGAAAGTGACCTTCTGCCGGTCCTCGCAGACCCAGCTACCGATCGTTTAGCCTAATTCTGCGCCTTGAAGGCTTCCGCCGGATCACGCCAGCAGCGCCTCCAAAATACTTCGTCAGACAAGTGGCCAGCCCGCCACTGTTGCAGATTGGGCAAGGTAGCGGCGGTCATACCGCCATCCTCGGAATCAAAGATAACAACCACTCCGGCTATTTCGTTGCCCTCGTTAGGCGGTCCGGCATCAGCCTTCAGAAACACCGACTTGGCAAGCTTCCATCTGGGCTCGGAGCCGAACTTATCACTGTCTAATGGCTGCACCCAGATGATTTTTACTCGCCTGCCGTCTAGTGCCTCCCACTTCCCAGGGAAAGGCCCCACCTCTTCCTTGATTTGCCGAACCAGGTCCATGTCACGCGGGTCGCCTTTCATCGCTGCGACGCTGATTGTGGCTGCCCCAGGCAGATCTACGAAATCCCGCCGAATCCATCCACGGGAAAGCCCCGAGATCTGAATGTGGACCCAGCCTTCCACCGCGTCTAAGACTTGGAACTCGTCTTCGGCATCAGCCCGAAACAACACTTCAGTGCCTTCCAGGGGCTGGGCCACCACAGGGGTGTTGCCGTGCTTAACCACGGCAAGATCGGCCGGACGAGTTTGGTTGTGCAGTATCTGCTCCAGGTTTTGGATCTCCTTGGTAAGAGCCTGTGCTCGCTTACTTGCAACGGGATCCGTGACTCGGCTGTTAACCGGCTTTGTTCCGGAGGGCGCGGTAGCCAAGCGTTGCGTGTTGAACAAGGATGTGCTCGCAGCAGTCGCAGATGGACTATCTGGAAGTGAATTGGCCGTGGCAGCTGTCGCGGATGGCGCTGAAGCTTTGGTCGCCGAACCTGGGTTTAGCTTCTCGTCGATGGCGTCTAGCAAGTCAGACTCCAGCCTGCCGCTCGATTTTATTAGCCGATAACCCGAATTTGCAGTAGACGCACCCGCGTACCAAGCTGTGATCTTCGCCGTCACACGCACGGTCGTCTCAGTGGGGCTGATTGCTCTCATTTGTATATCGTACTGGTAATAGCCTCGTTTATAGCTATCCAGGGAACGGGTACCTCCTTCGGCAAACCCTTCAAGTACCGGAAGCTTTCCCCCGGAAGAAGCCGGGATTTCATGCAGCGCCTTCTGCACATCGGCCTTGGAGGCGTGGAACGCTCGTTCCGCCGGTGAACTCTGGGCAGAACTGGTGCAGGTCAGCAACAGCCAGCAGCAGATACTCGCGGTCAGCGGCACGGATGAATGCGGGGCGGTACTCACGGCAGCGGCTCCAACTGGGTATGATGAACCCATCCGTGGTGCCCGTCTTCAGTCTCCACGCCATACCAGTAGGGCGTCACGACAACAATCAGAACCTCGGTCTGAGGTGGTAACGATTCAATGGTTGCCGAACTGCGAAACGGCGCAGCTTTCAGTGGCGCTCCCGAGTCCTTGACCCGCAATTCCACCTCATGCCGCAGCGCCTCCACGCGCTTCTCTAACTCTGGGACGCTCAAAGCCGATACCGAGGAATCATTCTCTTCCGCCTTCGGTGTCGGCTGTTGTGGTGGAGATGGCGTTTTCACACTCCGGGTGGCAGTCGCAGCGGCGGTGTCCAGGGTTTCTTTTCGGCTAGCCTGAATGCGTTTCAAATGCTGCTGGATTGCAGCATACTCACTCGACTCGACATTGCCCAGCGAAGGATGCCTGACGTTGCGAGCGTCGACGAAAACAGCGTCAATCTGGACGGTCGCAGCCTCGGGGCCAACATCCTGCACCACATATCGAACGGTGATGGTTCCGATATCCCCGGTGTCCTTAAAAAATCGGGGAGACAGAACGTTGCTGGCGACTTTGTAGAGGACTTTTCCCTGTCCCTGCCATACTCCAAAAACACGTGCTGAGCTGGCGCTGTGAGCCCCGTAAAGGATTCGCTCCTTTTCGTAGGAATAGGTGCCGTGGATGATTAGATCCTGTGTAACCTCCTGCACAGCCTTCAGGACGTCGCTTTCAGGGGCG
>CAZDYZ010000304.1:0-5385 GCA_964509525.1 uncultured Acidobacteriaceae bacterium | reverse complement strand
CCCTGCTTCAAGATCTTGTACTGCAGACCACTGGGTAGTGTGACTACGCCCGGTTTTGCCTTATTAGCGGCCTGAAATGCATCTCCTTCTTTCTTGTTCGCCTCCGCCGCCGCTTGAGCCTTGGCCTCTGCCTTTTGGCGCATTTCGTTTTGCAGTTGCGTGATGGTAGCCTGTACCTCCTCGTCCGTAAGCAGCGTTTTGCCACCAGCCATCGCGTCCTCCATACCGCGTAAAATGATTGCTGGATCAACGTCAATGGATTCTCGGTGAAGTCCCTTACCAATGTTCATTCCTATAGCGTAGCTGAGTTTGTCTTTTTGGGTGGGTAAGGCCGGGTTACTCTGGCTTTGCGCCGCCGGTGTTTGTTCGCTCTTTGTCACCAAGGGTTGTTGTGTATTCGGCGCCGCGCCTTGCTGTGCGAAGGTGCTTCCAAGCAGCATTAGGCCGGCGGCCGCGATTTTCATCGGTGATTTGAACAGTCTAAACATAGAAACATTGTCCCATACTGTAACGTATCCGCAAAACTGATGGGAGAGATTGCACACTGTAACGCTGCGGGTTGGATCAAAGAGAATATTTGGGAGATCGGACGCGATCTATTTGGCTAGTCTGGACAACCAGAAGCGGTTGCGCCAACCTACGTCGTAGCTACATTACCTGGAGAAACCGAACCAGAGTACCTCCTGATTCTACCTTTTACGCCACGGGGCAAGGACAACTTGATCGGGTGGATGGCCGCTCGTTGCGATGGTAGCCAGCTGGGTAAACTGATTTTTTATCAGCTTCCGAAACAGCAATTGATGTTTGATCCCATGCAGATTGAATCGCGCATCGGCCAGGACCAGAACATCTCCAAAGATCTCACGCTGTGGAACCAGCAGGGCTCACGCGTCCTGCGGGGAAACATTACTGCTCTCCCAGTGACTGGTGGGTTTTATACCTTGAGTCCATTTACATTCAGGCGACCGAAGCCCGTATGCCACAGCTCAAGAAAGTGGTACTGGCTATGGGTGACCGGCTGACTTACCGTGATACCTTCGAAGAGGCCTTGGCGGACCTGACCACACCGTCGACGCCTGCAGCAGCTCCTTCAGTACCGAAGCCGTCCTTGGCGGCTACCGAGAAAGGCTGGCCCGCACTAGCCGAGCGTTTACGCCATCTTCGAGATCAAGCTGAGCAACTGAGCCGAGAACTGGAGACGCTAGAAAAATAAGCGGTCAAGAAGTAGTTTCGAGGTCGTGTCTTGAAACGCTGACAACCGTGGAGATCCGACTACGATGCTAGCACTTTTAGAGCCGCATCGTTGCCTGATTCCATCGGGAGATCTCGGACAGATTCACCTTGCGACCATGGCTGCCTTTCCTCGCTGTCTCAACAAGTTCGGTAGATGCGCACTTTCGTAACTCATCCTCAGAAATAGATTCATTGAACTTTTTCAAGTATGAGGCAATTTTGAAAATGAAGAGGCAACCAGCTGTTGAACATGTTGCACGGCTTAGATTAAACGGCTTCAGCGCTTGCCATGCCACCCACAAGATGTTGTTTGTTGCCGGATTTAAATTAGCTGACGGGACCACGACACATCAGCTCTAGATTTTGGGGCCAATTCTACTTACAGAGCTACTGAAGGGTAGCTTCCATGCTCCGTCTTCCAGCTCATCGAAACTGAAGCCGGTCCATCGCCGCTTCTTCATCGAACGGGTACAACCTTAAGAGGTTGAAGATCGTCCTTTGTGGCACAAGACGAAGGGATTCAAGAATGGAATCACCTCGGACAACCCCGCACGGTGTCCGCAGTTTCTCACTACCTGGATGCAGAAGAACAATGCAGATAACATCGCCAACAGCTGCAAGATCTGTCTTGAAGCTGTCGAAGATAATCGACGGAACGTCGCTGACGAGATGTGTGAGAGGGAACGGTCGATAAACATGCATACGCATGTAAGACACGCAGGCTTGAAAAAGGAAAAATGGCTAGAATGGAGGATTCGCGACGGCTCCCCATGCTATCTTCAATATATGCCCGGGATTGGAACCCTGGTAGTTTTGAGAAGCTCCGGCGCCGGACTGTCGCATTCCAAAATTTCACGTATGGATCAGGAGTGTAGCAATGAAAACGATGTTGATCACGGTGATTGCAGCCAATCTGGCGGTTGGGACTGCCGTCTACGCGCAGGACCTGACACAGGACACCAAGAAAGCAGCCACCAAAACGGCCGACGTAACCAAGGACACCAGCAAGGAAGTCGCGCATGGAACCACGAAGGCAGCTGTGAAAACGGCTGACGTAACTAAAGAGACAAGTAAGGATGTTGCTCATGGAACTACGAAGGCAGCTAAGAAGACAGGTCATACGGTGGACACAGGCGCGAAGGATACGGGAAAAGCCGTCAAAACGGGCGCCGACAAAGTAGTCGACGCCGTCAAGTAGACATGGCCATCTCACGATGGCTGACCAAGACTAAAACACATGAAAGACTCCTGCCATCCGTCGAACGCTCATAAAGTGTTTCGATTGCCGTCCTCGTTTGTTAGCTACCGAAGGTTGCGGGTTTATGTATTGTGGGGCGCCAAAACAAGAGGGTCTTTTTGGTTATCTTGCGGTCCTCCCCGGAATCCTGATGGGTTTCTGCGCCTCTTACCGAGCGTAGATGACATAACCTTTTGAGGAGGGGATAGCATGAAGATCCTAATAGGAATTGACGATTCACAGTCGTCCGAGGGTGTGCTAACGGCTATTGTGACGCAGTTTAAGGCCGAGGGTACGATGGTCCGCATTTTGCATGTATTGCAGCCGATTGCACCGTCGGCTCCACCACAAATGTCACCAGGCTACGCTCCTGAGTTGGAAGATCAGAAAAAGGAAGCCCGCAACTTGGTTGAGCGAATAGGTGGGGAGCTGAGCAGGGCAGGATTCACCGTGGACACAGCAGTCGAGATAGGTGACATCAGAGAGAAAATCATCGATTGCGCTGCAGAGTGGGGTGCAGATCTCATCGTTGTCGGTTCACATGGGCAAAGAGGCATCCGGCGTTTCTTGCTTGGCAGCGTGGCGGAATTCGTGGCCCGACATGCTCGATGCTCCGTAGAAATCGTTCGAACGCAGTGAGAATTCTTGTTCAGAATATTGCCGATCTGATCTTCGGAGACAGGCCGCACGTAAGCTCTCGAGTATGGCTAGAATGTCAAATCCGATGATGCCTGCTAGTTGATATCCCTGTGCCACGGGGTGGTCTTTGAACTTACTCGAACCAGACCCAGCCTCGGCGTCGCACTTCGGAGTTTGCTGGAGGCGAGCTTCCTGCGAACATCTGGCTTCTGGGATCGTGGAGGTGCTTCCCCAGTTCGGCATGTAGCGTGACCTCAGCACCGAACGACAATGATGTTGGACCAACATTCATGTTGCGAGGCGACACACACAGCGACCCACTCGGACTTGGCGGCATAAACTACGCATCGTGGCTAACGGAAGCCGTTCAAGAAAGACCGAAGCACCCGCTCCGGTTGCAAACGCGGAACGGCTAAACTAAGCTGTTTCTGAGCCTCTTGAATCAGGCCGGGATGGCGGAACTGGCAGACGCAGCGGACTCAAAATTCGCCGACCCTCGGGTCGTGGGGGTTCAACTCCCCCTCCCGGCACCAATTTAACTGCAGTTGGCTCAATCGTTTCAACCCTATGGCATTTTCCCGGGAGAAGCTCGACGGCTCATCTGAGTGCAGCGGTTTTATTGGAACTGGATCGGAGAGGCAGCGGATTTGCGGTCTAGCAATCAATGCGGGACTGCCTGGTCGCGTTACCGTTCCGACCCCTTTCGCGATCGCAGACGGTATTGTAGCCACTGAAGACAACCGGCCCTCGACGGTGCCTCGCCTTCTCGAAAACATCCTCCGTACGGGTGATTCCGGTCGCTGCCGACACAACCTGCGCAGGTCTGATGGGATTTGAACCAGACCGAATGACCGAATCGTGTACGTTCGTGAGCGCTCAAAAATTCCTTGGGAGTTGGTGGAGGATGCCTGATTAGACTGTGTGAAAACCTTCCTGGCGGTCAGGTGACCCGGGTCCGATCCCGACCCGGTACACCAAGATTAATTCGCATAGAATCAATGAGTTGAGAATCACCAGCCTGCGTTGGACAAACTTCGGACAAAGATGCATTGTCACTTCAGCTGAATCCAGCCGCTGGGGGACACAATGCCTGACAAATCTCAAGGGCTGTACCTCTTCACTCGCCATAGCGCCGACTGCAAGTATCACGCCGATCACGGTGAAACCGACCGCACACCCAACCGCCGCTGCAAATGCAGGAAGTACATCGCGGGCACCGCGCCCGATGGCGCGAAGCTCCGCCAATCAGCGAACACGACAAGTTGGGAACGGGCGCGCAAACTCCTGCTGCTCATCCTGGCAGAACACGATCCGCTTCGACCTCTGTCCGAGACCGCAAACACCCAGGCTGCTGAGCAACAACCGCAGCCGCCACCCAGGACATTGGCCGAAGCGGTGCGACAGTTCCTGGCCACTAAACGCGGCGAGAACGTGGTGGACATGGCGCACTACGCGGGATTCTTCGAGCGCGAGTTGCTGAGCTGGTGCCACGAGCAAAGCATTTCCCGGCTGTGTGACCTGGATCTGGAGGCGGTGACGAAGTTTCGCAATACCCTGAACAATCGCGGCACGGTGAAGAATCGCAAGCTATTGCGGCTGCGCAGCTTCTTCCAGTTCTGCCGGCAACGGGGCTGGCTGGATGACAACCCTGCCGAGTTCCTGAAGCCGAGCCAGGAGCCGCAGCCGCAGTCGGAATACTTCCAGCCCGAGGAATTCTGCAAGCTCCTGGATACTTGCTACGTCTCGCACAGCTGGAAACGGGGACACGACTACCAACACAGAGCCGACCGCCTGCGTGCCTTCCTGCTGTTCGCTCGCTGGACGGGTCTGGCCATGGTGGATGTGGTGCGCTTCCGGCGGACCTGGTTATCACAGGACGGAAGCGGGATATGGCGTGTCATGTTGTATCGGCAGAAGAATGGAAATCCGGTATATGTAGCCATCCCGACTTACGTGGCCGAGGCGGTGCTGGCAGTCCCACCAATGAGCGAGAGCTACTTCTTCTGGAGCGGGAACGGCAAGCCCGACTCGGCGGTGCGTGCGTGGCGGCGAAGTCTGCAGCATGTGTACCAGGCGGCGCAGCTGCAACGCCACGGCAAACAGCTGCGAGCGCACACGCACATGCTGCGTCATCTGTTCGCAATAGAGAAGCTCAATGAGGGCGCGTCGTTGGAAGATGTTTCGCTGCTGCTGGCGCACCACAGCATCAAGATCACCGAGCGACATTACTTGAAATTCGATCAGCGTCGGCAGGAGCGTCTAACACGAGCTGCGAT